>NZ_JBJHPC010000101.1:0-16664 GCF_045257485.1 Streptomyces sp. YS-3
CGTCGCCGACCCCGCCGGGTCCCACCACGAACGGCGCATCCGCAGTTTCCAGCCGCGCCGCAGCCGGGTGACCACCGGCCAGGGCGAGTACCTGGAGCGGCTGTGGCCCCTGTGGGGTCTCGACATCGACGGGCGCGGCACGCTCGACCTCGACGAGATGTTCGGCGGGCTGCCCGTCGTCCTGGAGATCGGCTTCGGGATGGGCGAGGCGACCGCGGAGATGGCCGCCGCCGACCCCGGCACCGGCATCCTCGCCGTCGACGTCCACACCCCCGGCCAGGGCAACCTCCTCGGCCTCGCCGAGCGCGGCGGCCTCAGCAACATCCGGGTCGCCAACGGCGACGCGATCATCCTGCTGCGCGAGATGCTTCCGCCCGAATCGCTGGACGGGCTGCGCGTCTACTTCCCCGACCCCTGGCCCAAGAAGCGCCACCACAAGCGCCGCATCATCCAGCCCGACTTCCTCACGCTGGCCGCGCCCCGGCTCAAGCCCGGCGCCCTGCTGCACTGCGCCACCGACTGGGAGCCGTACGCCGAACAGATGCTGGAGGTGCTGAACGCGCACCCCGCGTTCGACAACACCCAGGCGGACGGCGGCTTCGCGCCCAGGCCCGCGTTCCGGCCACTCACCCGCTTCGAGGGACAGGGCCTGGACAAGGGCCATGTGGTCCACGACCTGCTCTTCACCCGCGCCGTCGAGCTGCCCTCCGCCTGACGGCGAACCCACGCACCGTCGCGGATTGTCCGTACCCCTCGTTAGGGTCGTCTGGTGTCGTCCGAGTCGCTTCCGCAACGCCAGCCGCCCGGCCCGCTCCAGCCGGTCCCGGAGCGCGGCGCCGAGCCGCGGTTCGACGCCGTACCGGAGCGCGCCAAATGGCGCTACCGGCCGCGGCGCGACTTCTGGCGCTCCAGGGCGTTCCGGGCCGGCGCGCTGATCACCCTGCTCGCCCTGTGCGGTCTGGTCATCCTCGCGATCGTGCGGGACCAGACCGGCACCGAGGGGTTCCTGGTGGGGCTCGCGCTCGCCGTGCTGCCGGTGCCGCTGCTGGCCGGCGCGTTCCGCTGGCTCGACCGGGTGGACCCGGGACCCTGGCGCAACCTGCTGTTCGCCTTCGCCTGGGGGGCGTGCGCCGCCGCGCTGGTGGCGATCATCGCCAACTCGTTCGCGACCAAGTGGATAGCCACCGCGACCGCCGACCCGTCCTCCGCCGACCACCTGGGCGCGACCGTGATCGCGCCGGTCGTCGAGGAGAGCGCCAAGGCCGCCGCCGTGCTGCTGCTGTTCCTGTTCCGCAGACGGGACTTCAAGGGGATAGTCGACGGCGTCGTCGTGGCGGGCTTCACCGCGACCGGCTTCGCCTTCACCGAGAACATCCTGTACCTCGGCAACGCCTTCGGCGAGGACCAGGTCAGCCATAGCGCCGGGCTCTCCTCGACGACCGCGGCGACGTTCTTCGTCCGGATCGTGATGTCGCCGTTCGCGCACCCGCTGTTCACGGTCTGCACCGGCATAGGCTTCGGGACCGCGGCGCTCGCGGCCCCCGGCCGGCGTGGGCGCCGGATCGGTCTGCCGGTGCTCGGCCTGCTGTCCGCGATGGGGATGCACGCGCTGTGGAACGGCTCGTCGTCGTTCGGGACGTACGGCTTCTACCTGGTCTACGCCGCGTTCATGGTGCCGGTCTTCGGCCTGCTGACCTGGCTGGCGGTGTGGAGCCGCCAGCGGGAGCTGCGCACCGTCGCGGCGGAGCTGCCCGCGTACGCGGCGGCGGGCTGGCTGGGCCCCGCCGAACCGCTCGCGCTCTCCTCGATGCGGGCCCGCTCGATGGCCCGCGACTTCGCCCACCGCACCTTCGGGGGCAAGCGGGCGGCGCGGACGGTCGCGGAGTACGAGGCGTTCGCGACGGCCCTGGCGTTCCTGCGCCGCCGGGCCCGCCGCTCCGAGGCCGGGCCGGACTTCACCGCCCGCGAGCAGGAGCTGCTGCACCACCTGTGGGCGCGCCGGGAGGTGGCCGGCCCCGCGCTGCTGTACGCGGCGGGCGCGGCGGGCCGCATCTGGATCCCGCAGCAGCCCTACCCGTACGGCCACCAGGCGGCCTCCTACGGAAACCAGCACCCGTACGGGCAGGGCCAGGTCCCGTACGCCCAGGGCCAGCTTCCGTACGGGCAGCGCCAGACCGCCTACGGCAACCAGGCCCCGTACGGCCAAGGCCAGGCCCCGTACGGGAACCAGCCCCCGTACGGCTACGGCCAGGCCCAGGCCCCCTCCCCCTACGACCCCTACCGGCGCTGAGCCCTACGCCGAGGCGGTCTTCAGCTCGCTGAGCTCGGCGTCCGTGAGCTCCAGGTCCGCGACCGCGAGGAGCGCGGGCAACTGCTCGACGGTCCGGGCCGAGGCGATCGGGGCGACCACGGTCGGCTGCGCGGCGAGCCAGGCGAGCGCCACGCTCGCGGGCTCGGCGCCGTGCGCCCGCGCGACGCGTTCGAGCGCGGCCAGCACCTTCACGCCCCGCTCGGTGTCCAGGTGCTTGGCGGCGCCCCCGGCCCGCGGGCTGTCCACGACCTGGCCGGGGCGGTACTTGCCGGTGAGGAAGCCGGCGGCGAGCGAGAAGTACGGGACGGCGGCCAGGCCCGAGCGGCCGGCGGTGTCCTGGAGCGTGCCCTCGTAGGTGCCGCGCGAGACCAGGTTGTAGTGCGGCTGGAGGGCGACGTACTTGGTCAGGCCCTCGCGGTCGGAGAAGTCCAGCGAGTCCTGGAGCCGCTCGGGAGAGATGTTGGAGGCGGCCACCGCACGCACCTTGCCCTCCTGCACCAGCTGGTCGAGGGCGGTGACGATCTCCTCGACGGGGACGGACTCGTCGTCGAAGTGCGTGTAGTACAGGTCGATGTAGTCGGTGCCGAGGCGGCGCAGCGACTCCTCGGCGGCGGCCTTGATGGTGGGGGCCGCGAGGCCCTTGAACGCGGGGTGCCCGCCGCCCTTGGTCGCGAGCACGACGTCCTCGCGGTTGCCGCGCGCCGCCAGCCACCGGCCGATGATCCGCTCGGACTCGCCGCCCTCGTTGCCCGGCGCCCACGCGGAGTACACGTCGGCGGTGTCCACGAAGTTGCCGCCCGCCTCGGTGTACGCGTCGAGCACCGCGAACGAGGCGGCCTCGTCGGCGGTCCAGCCGAAGACGTTGCCGCCCAGGGCGAGCGGGAAGACGGACAGGTCGGAGGAGCCTAGCGGGCGCAGAGAGGTCATGGAGGGTGAACGGAGCGGCGGGGCACGGCTATTCCGTACCCCCGGAACCCCCGGGACCCCCGGACCGCCCGCGGGTCAGGGGTTCAGGCCCTTGGACCGCAGCCACGTCATGGGGTCGACGCCGGTGCCGCCCGGGGTGTGCACCTCCAGGTGCAGATGCGGGCCCGTCACGTTGCCGGTGGCGCCGACGCGGCCGATCGTCTCGCCCGTCGTCACCTTCTGCCCGGCGCTGACCGCGATGGAGGACTGGTGGCAGTACCAGAGCTCCGAGCCGTCCTCCAGCTCGATGACCGTGCGGTAGCCGTACGAGCCGGACCAGCCCGCGGACTTGACCGTGCCGCCGTGGACCGCCTTGAGGGGGGTGCCGGTGGGGGCGGCGAAGTCGAGGCCGGTGTGGTGGCCGGAGGACCACATCGAGCCGGCCTCGCCGAAGGTGGAGGTGATCGTGTACGAGGCGACCGGGAGCGAGTAGCTCTTGGCGAGCTCGGCCAGCCGCTCCTCCTCGGCCTTCTTCGCGGCGGCCTCCTCGGCGGCCTTCTTCGCCGCCGCGGCCTTCTGCTGGGCGGCGCTCTGCGCGGACTTCGCCTCGGCCGCAGCCTGCTGCGCCGCGGTCTTCTCGGCGGTTGCCCTCGCCTCGGCCTCGGCGTTGTTCTGCTGCTGCTCGGCCTGCTGGAGGATGCGGGCGCGCAGGGCCTCACCGGCGCCGGTGGCGCCCTGTTCGGCGGCGGCCCGGGAGACGCCCGCCATGGTGAGGAACGCGTCGGCGACGGATCTGTCGGCCCGGGCGGCCGGGGAGGCGTCGCCGGTGTCGTCACCGGTGTCGTCGCCCGCGATGTCGGCGATCAGTGCGCCGACGCCCGGCAGGGACTTCACATCGGGGAGATTGTCCGCGACGGAGTCGGGCAGGGATATGGAGACCGGCGGTTTGGTCTGCGCACTGGCCATGCCGCCCGCGCCGACGGCCGCGATGACGCCGACGCCGAGGACGGTGGAGCTGCGGGCGAGGCCGCCGCGCTGCTTGATGACGCGGTGCCGGCCGCGCACCGAGGACACGGACTCCTCCGTGGGGTTCCACTCCTCCCACACCTCGGTGTCGCTGGGCGCGGTCCCGTACGGGGTGACGGGGGGAAGCGGCGGGGTGCCGAGGGCAGGCTCGTTGGACGCCACGGGGGCGCTCCTTTCCTTCCTTCTCGCCTACCGGGTTAGCGGTGGGGGTCCCCCCTGCTCCTTGAGAGCTTGGGGGAGGGTTCGGAGCAGGAAGGTCTCCTACGGGCACTTTTCGACGGTGCGAAGGTGCTCGATTCACCCCAAGGTGGTGGTTCCCCGGTTCCCTTGCGGAATTCGGCGCGTGCGCACGGTGCCGCCTCTACGACGGCTGGGACGACCGCGCTGCGTTATCGAACGTTAATAGACAGGCGGACCGGATTCCAAGCCGTTCCCGGCAATCGCCGGGAACAGCTGCTGATGGTGCGTCAATTTCTGTGCGCAGGGACGCCGTTCGGCTACGGACGGTCACGGCACCACCGGCATCGTCCGCCACCGCTCCGGCTGCCCCGCCGCGGGCCGCCCGACCGCCAGCAGCGCCATGTCGTCGTTCGCGCCCCCGCCCGTATGTCTGCGCACATCGTCGACGAGCGCGTCCAGGACCTGTTCCGGCCCCGGGAAGATCCGGCCGCGCAGCCGCTCGTGCGGGTCGTAGAAGACCCCGGGCGGCGCCACCGAACGCGCCTCGGTTAGGCCGTCGGTGTAGAGGAGCAGCGTCGCCCCGAGCGGGAACGGGTAGGTGTCCGCCCGGTCCGGCCACACCCCGAGCTCCGCCATCCCCAGCGGCAGCGCGGGGTCGGACGGGGTGAGCGCGTCGAGCGCCCCGTCGGCGTGGAGGAGCAGCGGTTCGGGGTGGCCCCGGTTCACCAGCCGTACGGTCGTGGCGTCGTGCGGGATCTCGGCGAGCACGGCCGTGGTGAACCCCTCGACGGCGTCCAGACCGTCGCGCCGGGTGCCTTCCCGGGTCAGCGCGCGCTCCAGCCGCCCGGCCACCGCCTCCAGCGTCGTCTCCTGCTCGGCCGCCTCCCGGAACGCCCCGATCACCACGGCCACCGTCTCGACCGCCTCAAGGCCCTTGCCCCGGACGTCCCCGACGACCAGGCGCACCCCGTACGGCGTGTCCTGGACGGCGAAGAGGTCCCCGCCGATGAACGCTCCGGCCTGGGCCGCCTCGTACCGCGCGGCCACCTGGAGGCCGCCGATCCGCGCGGCGGGCGTGGGCAGCACGGCGCGCTGGGCGGTCTCCGCGATGACCCGCGCCGAGGCCAGGCGTTCGCCGCTGCGGCGCAGCATGCGGTTGGTGAGCAGGGCCAGGGCGCCGACGGTGGTGACGGTGAACAGTTCACTGACCGCCTCCCCGGTGCTGGGGATGTCGTGGAGGTACTCGGTGAGCAGCACCGCCCCGACCGCGGAGGTGCCCGCGACGGCGGTGCCGAAGGGGCCGAAGAAGGGGGCCGCGGTCAGCGGGGCCGCGGCGAACAGGGCCGCCGCGGTCAGATCGGGCGGGGTCGCCACGTCGAGGACGACCCCGGCGACGAGCAGCAGCGCGGGCAGGGCGCGCACCAGGGCCGGGCGCCGGGAACCCGCCCGGCCGCCGCCGTCCGATCGCTGCCGCACCCGTGCTCTCCCGCCCGTCCGCAGGGCCGCCGGCGTTCCCGCGCGCCCCACTCAGGGTGCCGGGCCCGGCGGCCCGCCGCGAACGCTCCTCGGCCAACCGGGTGCGCGCCGCGCCCCTCAGTGCCGGTCGGCGCCCGTCGCGATCAGCCGCGCCCGGCATCGGCGGGGCCCGGGCCGGCCGTGGACGCAGGCGCCCCGGGCGTGGCGCCGGGCCGCCGGACCGCCGGGCACGGCGGCGGCGACGCCCTTGGCGTGCGAGGGCGCGGAGATCCAGGGCGCGACGGGTGACAGGGGCCGCGACAGCGGCAGGGACAGACACATCAGGAGCGCGCACAGGGTGAGGAACAGCGGCACGGCGGGCGCCCTGCGCCGCGTCGCCGCTCGCAGCAGTCCACCCACACGCTCGCGCATAGCAACCGCGAGACTACTGTAAGTACACCCAGCGGCGGGAGGTCCCGATAAGCCCGGGAAATGCCGAAGGCCCGGCACATTCGCATGTGCCGGGCCCTGGGACTTCAGTAGCGGGGACAGGATTTGAACCTGCGACCTCTGGGTTATGAGCCCAGCGAGCTACCGAGCTGCTCCACCCCGCGTCGGTAAACACAACTGTACGGCATGCCGGACGGTGCTCCGTACCGCTTTACGGACGGCGCCGCGCTCAGGCCGACCAGTGGCCCCGGGAGGCGGCCAGCACGAAGCCCGGGCCGAAGCCGATGATCAGGCCGGACTGCCGGTCGCCGGGGGCCTGCGCGAAGGTGCGGGCCAGCACGTCGAGGACGGCCGAGCCGCCCAGGTTCCCGTTGGCGGCCAGGCTCGCCCAGGCGTGCCGCAGGGCGCCGTGTTCGCGGTCGCCGTCCAGGCCGAACCCGGCGGCGGCGTCCTGGAGGACCCGGGGGCCGCCGGGGTGGACGACCGCGAACTCCAGGGCCCTGCCGCTGCCGCCGAGCCAGGTGCGTACCGCCGGGAGGCTGTCGTTGAGCGCGGCGGTGGCGGCGGTGGTGGAGTCGAAGTGCAGTCCGGCCCCCGAGAGACGGCCCCGGTAGCGGTCGAGGCTGTCGGGCAGGACGTACTCGAAGGTGTCCTCGATGACGAAGCTGGGCCCGCTCCAGGCGGGGGTGTCCGAGACGACGACCGCGCCCGAGCCGTCCCCGAAGAGCACCTTGTAGATCATCGACTCCCGGCTGGTGTCGGTGTGGTTGTACGTGGCGGTCGACAGGCACTCCGCGACGACGACCAGGACGTGCGAGCCCGGGTGGGCGGCGATGTCCTGGTCCGCCCTGACCAGCCCGTGCGCGCCGCCCGCGCAGCCGACGGTCGCCATGGGGACACGGCGTACGTCCGGGCGCAGGCCGAGTTCCCGGACGAGGGCGACGTCGAGGGACGGCACGGTCCAGGAGGTGGTGTGGCTGGTGATCAGGCAGTCGATGTCGCCGGGGGCGAGGCCGGCGTGGGCGAGGGCCTGCCGTCCGGAGCGGACCGCGAGTGCCAGGGCGTCCTCGTAAGCCGCTCTGTTCCGCTCCTCGACAGTGGCATTTCCGGCCACGGTCGGGGCGTGCAGCGGGCGGGTGAAACGACGGGTGCGGACGGTGGTCGCGCGGGCTATCCGAAGGTGCGCCTCCAGCCGGGGCCGATCGGGGTTGGCACGCCGAATGTCCGCGCAGATCTCATCCGTTGCGATGACGTGGTCCGGCAGGGCGACGGCGGGGAGGGCTATGTGAGCGGGCACGGGCGGGCTCCCTCAAAGGACCGGCGGGCGGGAGCTCAACTTAACTGAGGCGGCTGGAATTCGTTCCTGGGAATGTGTACGGAGCTCAGCCGGAAGGAGTCGTTCCGAGGGGGCTCCGCCGGTCGGTCACGCCGGTCGCGCGCTCAGCTCGTCAGCGGCGCGCTCAGCACCGGATGGCGGCTCACGAGCGAGGCGCCCGGGGAGTAGAGGAGCAGCATCACCCGGGCCCCCGGCGAGGTGACCGGCTCGGCCACACAGGTGGTGACCCAGCCGGGGCCGTACCGGCTGTGGCGGATGGGCCGTTCCGAGCCGTCCGGGTACGGGATCGGGGTGTCCCCGGCCTCCCGGTAGAGCGGACCCGCGACCGGGTCGGCCTGCACCTCGGCCTCCAGGCGCCGCAGCTCCGCGTGGTTGGGCCGCATCTCCACACCGTGCCGCAGCTGCGGCAGCACCATCGGCGCCCAGCGGTCCGCCCAGTCGGTGAGGACGTCCTCGCGCGCCCGCGGGTCGAGGGTCATCCACCGCATGGTGTTGGCGGGGACCTCACCGCCCGGGAAGAGCTCGGCGAACTCAGCGTTGTGGGCGAGCAGGTTCCAGGCGGCGTCGGTGATGTACGCCATCGCCCCGTCGATCTGCTCGACGACCCGCTGCCAGACGCCCGGCACCGACATCCCGGAGTCGCGGTGCAGGGTGTACGGCGGGTACTCGCGCCGGGTCAGGCGCCAAAGGTACGTCCACTCCTGCTCGTTGAGGCGCAGGGCGCGCGCCACGTTCGTCAGGAACTCGGCGGTGGGGTTGAGTTGCCCGTTCTCGAACCGGTTGTAGGTGCCCGGGGTGCGCTCCAGCAGGAGGTCCATCTGCTCCTGGCTGAGCCCGGCGACCCGTCGCCCCGGCCCCGCCTGGCGCGGCGGGAACCCGGCGGACTCCGGGTGGATGGCGGCGCGCCGCTCCTGGAGGAGCGTCTTGAGGGACATACGGTCACGGGCGGCGAGCGGCGGCAAGGCGGGACCTTCGTTCACGGGGGGACGGGGACGAACGGCTGTCGCGGCGGCGGAACGAACGAGGGGCGGGGCCGCCCGGGAGGCCTGTCGCGTGCGACCTGATGCGACGTGACGAGACCGGATGCTCTGACGTGTGGCGGCGCTCTCCTGTCCCCGGGGCCGAATGTTGATGGCTGGATCATTATCTGCAATTCGGCCCCCTGGAAAGGGGGCGGGGTGCCCCTCCACACTGTTGCGCACGAAGCCCCTACGGGTCTCGTGCGTATCGACCCAGGTGAAAGCGGTTGCTCGGTGTTCTTCACGGGACGCCGCTCACCAGGGGCGCGGCGGCTGTCCCTGTGCCGCGGGGACGACCGGCGTACGCATACCCAGGACAGCGGCCGGTGTCGACAATCGCCAATTCGTCGCGTCCTCGACACCGGCCGCCCGCGGCGCGCCGGAGAGCAGCATTCCCCCGTCTCCGGCCAGCCCCGGCATGCGGGCCGGGGTTGAGACGGCCGACGCCGTGGAGCCCGCCCCAGGGCGGCCCCACGGCGCCGGCCGTGTGCGTGCGGGGGCCCGAGGCCGACCCGGCCCCCAACTACCCGCCGAACGCCGCCGACCCCGAACCGAGCCCGGCCACCGGGCGTCCGGACACAGCACAGCGCCCCGCCCGGAGAACCCGGGCGGGGCGCTGGAGCGCAGGTCAGCGAGGTTACCCCCGCCCCTGCTGCCGGTAGGCCATGTCGGACTCGAACCGACAACCAACGGATTAAAAGTCCCGACAAGATCATGCCGGACGGTTCCGGCCGCTCCCTCGACGTCCTGTTTCGCCTGGTCAGTGAGGGTCGGCCCGCTGGTCGGTCCAGGTCAGGATGGCCCATGCTGGCGCGTCCGCTCACGCATCGCTCACGCATGCGGCAGATCTGACCAGCGGATCTCCCGGCATGAATGACGCCAGGGAGCGCCGCCCCGTCCGTTCAGGCGGACACCGCGACGGGGGCCTGCTCCGCGTCGGTGAGGGCGGCGAGGTAGCGCTCGGCGTCCAGGGCAGCAGCGCAGCCGGTGCCGGCTGCGGTGATGGCCTGGCGGTAGGTGCGGTCTACGACGTCTCCGGCGGCGAAGACGCCGGGGATGTTCGTACGGGTCGAGGGGGCCTGGACGCCGAGGTAGCCCTCGTCGTCCATGTCGAGCTGGCCGGTGAACAGCTCGGTACGCGGGTCGTGGCCGATAGCGATGAACAGCCCGGTGACGGGCAGTTCGCTGGTTTCGCCGGTGACCGTGTCGCGCAGGGTGACACCGGAGAGCATGGTCTCGCCGTGGATGGCGGCGATCTCGCTGTTGAACGCGAAGGAGATCTTCGGGTCGGCCTCGGCGCGGGCCTGCATCACCTTGGACGCGCGCAGGGTGTCGCGGCGGTGGACGACGGTGACCGACTTCGTGAAGCGGGTCAGGAAGGTTGCCTCCTCCATGGCGGTGTCGCCGCCGCCGACCACGACGATGTCTCGGTCCCGGAAGAAGAACCCGTCGCAGGTCGCGCACCAGGAGACGCCCTTGCCGGAGAGGCGGTCCTCGTCCGGGAGGCCGAGCTTGCGGTAGCCGGAGCCCGTCGCGATGATCACGGCCTTCGCGCGGTGGACGGTGCCGGAGGAGTCGGTCAGCAGCTTGATGTCGCCGGTGAGGTCGACCTCGACGATGTCGTCGTCGACCATCTCGGCGCCGAACTTCTCGGCCTGGGCCCGCATGTTCTCCATGAGGACCGGGCCGTCGATGCCATCGGGGAAGCCGGGGAAGTTTTCCACCTCGGTGGTGGTGGTCAGTGAGCCGCCGACGAAGATCGAGCTGCCGAACAGCAGGGGCCCCAGCTGGGCGCGGGCGGTATAGAGGGCGGCGGTGTAGCCCGCCGGCCCCGAACCTATGACGATGACCTTACGCACCTCGGAGGCCGTGCCGGCGTTGACGCTCACGCGGATGGCTCCGGGGCGATCTCCGCGATCAGGCCCTCGACCAGCACCTTGATCTCGTCGCGGATCGGGCGGACCGCCTCGACACCCTGGCCCGCCGGGTCTTCCAGCTTCCAGTCGAGGTAGCGCTTGCCGGGGAAGACCGGGCAGGTGTCGCCACAGCCCATGGTGATGCAGACGTCCGACTCCTTGACCGCGTCGACGGTAAGGATCTTCGGGGTCTCGGCGGAGATGTCGATGCCGACCTCGGCCATCGCGGCGACGGCGGCCGGGTTCACTTCCTTGCCCGGGTTGGATCCGGCCGAGCGCACCTCGACACGGCCCCCGGCCAGGTGGGTCAGCCAGGCGGCGGCCATCTGGGAACGGCCGGCGTTGTGGACGCAGACGAACAGCACGGAAGGCTTGTCGGACATCAGAGGTCTCTCTTGTCTCACGTGTCTCGCGACAGGATCAGGCGCGAATGAAGTCAGCACCCGGTGGTGTCAGCCACCACTGATGTGAGAGTATCAGCCCATGATGACGTCAGTCGACACTGAACTGATGCGGGTCCTGGCCGACCCGCTCAGGCTCAAGATCGTGCACCTGCTCGCCCAAGAGACGCTCTGCACCACGCACCTGGTCGAGGAGACCGGCGCCAAGCAGACCAACCTCTCCAACCACCTGAAGGTGCTGCGGGAGGCGGGTGTCGTCGACAGCGAGCCGTGCGGCCGATTCATCTACTACAAGCTGCGCCCCGAGGTACTGGAGGCCCTGACGGGCTCCTTCGCCGAGCTGGCGGCCAGCGCCCGTACGACCGTCGAGACCGGCCGAAAGCGAGCCTGCTGATGACCAGCACCGAACCCACCACGACCGGCAGAACCACCGCCGAAGAGACGGGGGTGGTCGCCAAGCTGTCGATCCTCGACCGCTTCCTCGCCGTCTGGATCCTGCTCGCGATGGGACTCGGCCTCGGCCTGGGCCGCGCCATCCCCGGCCTGAACGACGCCCTCGCCAAGGTCGAGATCGGCGGGATCTCCCTCCCGATCGCGGTCGGTCTGCTGATCATGATGTACCCGGTCCTCGCCAAGGTGCGTTACGACAAGCTCGACGCGGTGACCGGCGACAAAAAGCTCATGGTCTCCTCATTGGTGATCAACTGGGTGCTCGGCCCGGCCGTCATGTTCGCCCTTGCGTGGATCTTCCTGGCCGACCTGCCCGAGTACCGCACCGGCCTGATCATCGTCGGGCTCGCCCGCTGCATCGCCATGGTCATCATCTGGAACGACCTGGCCTGCGGCGACCGTGAGGCGGCAGCCGTGCTCGTGGCCCTCAACTCGGTCTTCCAGGTCCTGGCGTTCGGCCTGCTCGGCTGGTTCTATCTCGACCTGCTGCCCGGCTGGCTCAACCTTGGCAACGGCCAGCACCTGGACATCTCGATGTGGAAGATCGCGCTCAACGTCGTCATCTTCCTCGGCATCCCGCTGCTCGCCGGATTCCTGACCCGCCGCTTCGGCGAGAAGAAGCTGGGCCGCGAGCGCTACGAGGCCAACTTCCTCCCCAAGATTGGCCCTTGGGCGCTCTACGGCCTGCTCTTCACGATCGTCATCCTCTTCGCCCTCCAGGGGAAGACCATCACCTCGCAGCCGCTGGACGTGGCGAGGATCGCGCTGCCCCTGCTGGTGTACTTCGCCATCATGTGGTTCGGCACCTTCGCTCTCGGCAAGGCGATCGGCCTGAACTACGACCGCACCGCCACGCTCGCCTTCACCGCAGCCGGCAACAACTTCGAGCTGGCCATCGCGGTCGCCATCGCCACCTTCGGCGTCACCAGCGGCCAGGCCCTCTCAGGCGTGGTCGGCCCGCTGATCGAAGTCCCGGTCCTGGTCGCCCTCGTGTACGTATCGCTGGCCTGGCGCAAGAAGTTCGCCCCCGCACTCTAGGAGGAGCAGCCCCATGGCGAAGAACGGCAAGGAGCATTCGCAGAGCGTGCCGGAATGGCTGGAGGCCAACCGGCTGGGCGTGGCCATCCTGCTCGGCCTGATCTGTATGGGTGTGGTCTTCCTCGTCGTGCACGAGGCGGTGGTTGCCGTGATCTGCGGGGTGGTCTTCGCCGCCGTGCTGGCCGCGGCTCTGCCCCGGCGCCCCGTCTCGTGACCGCACCGCCTCAGGTGGATGTGGTGGTGATAGGCGGTGGCCAGGCCGGCCTCGCCGCCGGCTACCACCTGCGCCGCCTGGGTATCGAGTTCGTCATTCTCGACTCCCAGGCGGCCCCGGGCGGGGCCTGGCAGCACGCCTGGGACTCTCTTCATCTGTTCTCCCCGGCTGCGTACTCCTCCCTGCCCGGACGGCTCATGCCACCCCAGGAAGGCGAGAACTATCCCGACGCCGCTCATGTCGTGGGCTATCTCGCCGACTATGAGCAGCGGTACGAGCTGCCTGTGCGCCGTCCCGTGCGTGTCCAGGGCGTGCACCGCGACGGCGAGCTCCTGCGGGTGGAGGCAGACTCCGGCACCTGGCGGGCCCGCGCTGTCATCAGTGCCACCGGCACTTGGTGGCGCCCGTTCCTGCCCGCGGTCCCCGGCCGGGAGGTCTTCACCGGCCGGCAGCTGCACACCGTGGAGTACCGCAGCCCTGTCGCCTTCGCAGGGCAGCGCGTCGTCGTGGTGGGCGGCGGTAACTCCGGCGCCCAGATCGCCGCTGACCTCGCCCCGCATGCCGACCTGCTGTGGGTCACCCAGCGCGAACCCCGCTTCCTCGCCGACGACATCGACGGCCGGGCCCTGTTCGACGCGGCCACCGCCCGCCGCCGGGCGCTGGAGCGCGGCCAGGCGGACACCGGAGGCGTCGCCTCACTGGGCGACGTCGTTGCCGTCCCGCCCGTGCGCGCGGCCCGCGACGCCGGGCTCCTCAAGGCCCAGCCCATGTTCACGCGCCTGACGAGCGACGGCGTGGAGTGGGCCGATGGCTCGCGTGCCGCAGTCGACGCGGTCATCTGGTGCACGGGCTTCCGCCCAGCCCTGTCGCATCTGGCGCCGCTGGGGTTGCGCGGTCCGCGCGGCCAGATCCCCACGCACGGGACCCGCGCGGTGGACGAGTCCCGCCTGCACCTGCTCGGCTACGGCGATTGGACCGGCCCAGCCTCCGCGACCCTCATCGGTGTCGGCCGCCCCGCCCGCGACGCGGCGCGCGCAATCGCCGAACAGTTCGGCACCGTACGGCCGTAGGAGGGGCAGCCGTTCAGTCGATGACGGGGCTGCGGCGTTCAAGGAGGACGACATCGCGCCACATGCCGTGGTGGCGGCCGATACGCTCGCGAGTGCCGATCACACGGAAGCCGGCGCGCTGGTGGAGCGCGAGGCTGGCGGTGTTCTCGGGAAAGATCCCGGACTGGATGGTCCACACGCCCGCCGTGTCCGTGGACTCGATCAGGGCATTCAACAGGGCTCGGGCGACGCCCCTTCCGCGGGCCGCGGGGTGGACGTACACCGAATGCTCCACGACGCCCGCGTACGCGCACCGGTCAGAGACCGGGGATACCGCGACCCAGCCCAGCACCTTGCCGTCCTCGCCGAGCGCGGTGAAGCGGTGCGCGGGCAGCTTGGCGGAGTCGAAGGCGGCCCAGTCTGGGGCGGTGGTTTCGAAGGTGGCGTTGCCCTCGTCGATCCCGGCCTGGTAGATCGCCAGGACCTCATCGGCGTGGGCGGCTGTCAGCGGGACGATCACGGGGGTCGGCATCAGCGGGCGGCCGTAGTCAGCAGGGCGCCCATAGCGGCCAGCACCGACGGCTCAACCCGGTAGAACACCCACGTCCCGCGCCGCTCGGAGGACAGCAGGCCCGCCTCCTTCAGCTTCTTCAGGTGGTGGGAGACGGTCGGCTGAGAGACCCCCACGTCGGAGACGTCGCAAACGCATGCCTCGCCGCCCTCGTGCGAGGCGACCGCCGAGAACAGCCGCAGTCGGATCGGGTCGCCGAGCGCCTTGAACATCTTTGCGGTCCGCTCGGCCTCCTCCGCACTCAACGGGCGCTCGTTCAGTGGCGGGCAGCAGGGCACCACCGATGCGTCGGCCTGGTCCAGGACCGGCAGCTCCACCACATCCGAGGCCACACTCAAATTCGACATACGTCAATATTGACATCCTTCGATCCGATGGGGCAAGCTCCTGCATATCGAAGAACGTCGAATCAGAAGATCGACGGAGTCGCTGTCTTAGTCCGCCCCGCCCTGTCTCAGGAGCAATTCAATGAGCGAGAACACCGCCGCCGCCCTGCCCGTCGTGGTCATCGGCGCCGGCCCCATCGGCCTGGCTGCCGCCGCCCACCTGGTCGAGCGCGGCATCGAACCGCTGGTCCTGGAGGCGGGTCCAGCTGCGGGCAGCACGGTGCGCGACTGGTCGCACGTCCGCCTCTTCTCCACCTGGGCCGAGGTCGTCGACCCGGCCGCCGAGAAGTTGCTCGCCCCCACCGGCTGGGTCAAGCCCGACGGTGCCACGTACCCCACCGGCGCCGACTGGGCCGAGCATTACCTCCGGCCCCTCGCCGACGCCCTCGGCGAGCGCGTCCGCTGCGGCGCCCGGGTCACCGGCGTCTCCCGTACCGGACGCGACCGCGTCGTGGACGCCGACCGTGACCAGCAGCCCTTCACGGTCCACATCGAGTACGCCGACGGCGCCGGGGACCGGCTGTTCGCCCGCGCTGTCATCGACGCCTCCGGCACGTGGTCGACGCCCAGCCCGCTCGGCGGCGACGGCCTCCAGGCCCTGGGCGAGAAGGCCGCGGCCGACAAGATCTCCTACCGCGTCCCCAACCTCAAGGACCCGTCCGTGCGGGCCCGTTACGCGGGCAGGCGCACCGCCGTCGTTGGCTCCGGCGCCTCCGCCTTCACCGCTCTGGCCGCCCTCGCCGCGCTGGCGAAGGAGGAGCCTGGCACCCACTCCGTGTGGATCCTGCGCCGCGGCATCAGCGGCTCGACCTTTGGCGGCGGCGAGGCCGACCAGCTCCCCGCGCGCGGCGCTCTGGGCCTGGCCGCCAAGGCCGCTGTCGACGACGGGCTCGCCGACGCGGTGACCGGCTTCCGCACCCAGGCCGTGGAGACGACCGAGGACGGCCGCCTGGTGCTGATGGGCGAGGACGGCCGCCGCCTCGACCCGGTCGACGAGGTCATCGGACTCACCGGCTTCCGCCCCGACCTGTCCTTCGTCGACGAGCTCCGTCTCGCCCTCGATGAGCGCCTCCAGGCCCCGGTCGATCTGGCCCCTCTGATCGACCCCAACGTCCACTCCTGCGGCACCGTCTACCCGCACGGTGCGGGCGAACTGTCCCACCCCGAGACGGACGTCTACCTGGTCGGCATGAAGTCCTACGGCCGCGCCCCCACCTTCCTCGCCATGACCGGCTACGAGCAGGTCCGCTCCATCGCCGCTGCCCTCGCGGGCGACCAGGAAGCCGCTGAACGCGTCGAACTGACCCTCCCCGAGACCGGGGTGTGCGGCGGCGCCGGCCTGTTCGACGAGCCCGACACCGCCCAGGCGGGCCACGGTGGTGGCTGCTGTGCCGCCCCAGCCACCCTCCAGATCGGCGCCGGTGCCCCGGCACCTTCCGGAGGCTGCTGACCAAAGGCGAATAACCGCCGGGCCGACGAGTACGAGCGCGGGGCCGCGACCGGAACGGGGGGCCGGTCGCGGCCTCGCGTCATGCTGCCCCGGCGCTGAACGTCAGGGTGTAGTGCGTTCGGCAAGGAGGAGCGCGAGTGGCCCAGCTGGCAGCAGGAAGCGCCCCTCCTCGGCTGCCTGGATAGCGGTCGGCATGGGCCACCAGGAGAGCTTGAAGTCCTCCTCCGTAGGCGTGAGTTGCTGGGGCCCCAAGGCCAGTTCGCGGGCTTCGAAAAGGTGGACGCGTGCGGTCGAGTCGAGAGTCATCGCGTACGCCCCGAGGGGACGCCAGTGGTCGGCGGTGATGCCGGCTTCCTCGCGCAGTTCGCGCCGGGCGCACTCCTCGGGACTCTCACCGCCTTCCCGGCGCCCACCGGGCAGGAACAGGTACTCGCCGCCGTGACGTGGGAAGTCGGCCGCCAGGATGGCCACTTGGCCGTCGTCATCCCGAGCCACGATCACGGAGG
>NZ_JBJHPC010001001.1:0-1352 GCF_045257485.1 Streptomyces sp. YS-3
CCCGGCGACCGCAGGGGGCACGGGCCCATCCGCCCCGCCACCGGGGACGACCGGGGGCACGGCCGGCACATCCGGCGGCACCGGCCTGGTCACCCACGTCAACGGCCCGGGCGAGGGGCCCGGTGGCGGCAGTCTCGCGGGCACCGGCGCCGCCACCACCGGGTGGCTGCTCGTCGGCGCCGGAGTGCTCGGCGCGGCGGGGATAGCGGCGGTCCACTACGCACCGCGCCGCATCCGGGGCGAGAGCGACGACACCGCCGCGTGAGACGAGCGCAGCCGCCTTCGGCTGCGACCGCCGGGCCCGGTCGCCCCGTCCGGGCCCGGTCGCCCCGTCCGGGCACCCGTCACTCCGTACGGGCCGCCGCGCGGCGCCGGAGCACCAGCCACACCACCCCACCGGCCAGAACGAGCCCGGCGAGGGCGACGACCGTCCAGTTCACCGTGGCGTAGCCGACCTCGGCGCTCTCGACCAGATCGCCGGCCGTGTCGGCGGCCGTCACCTCGACGTTCCCCCAGTCCACCAGGGGCGGCCCGACCCACTTCTGGGTCACCTCGACGCGCTGGCCCGGCAGCAGTTCGGCGGGCAGACGCCGGCCCGGCGGCTCGAAGGCGGTGTGGCCGAACACCCCCTTCGCGCGCAGGGTGACCTGCGGCGAGAGCATCACGTTTCCGCTGTTGACGAGCGCGTACGAGATGGTCGCGGCGCGTCTGGCGCCCGGCACCAGCGGCGCGGTGTAGCGGAAGCGGACATCGTCGATCCGCAGCCCTCGCACTCGGGCGCCGTTCACCTTGAGGTAGAGGCGGGCACCGACGGCCTGCTGGACCGCGACGCCGTTCCCGTCGGAGCGGCCCAGACGCGTGTCCAGGGCGACGATCGCCCCGGGGTGGTCGCCGGGCTCGGCGCCCGTCGGCACGGTGAGCGTGAACGGGACGGTGACCTGGCCGCCGCCGGGAACGGTCACCTCGGTGCGGTCCAGCCGCGTCCAGGCCCCGACGCCGGTCATCCGCTCGGCCTTGTTCCGTACGGCGAAACCGCCGTCGCGCGGGGTGTTGTAGCCGTCCGTCCCATACAACTGGAACGTCGCCGTCCGGGCGTCGAGGTTCTTGACCGTCACCTTGTCGTGGACGGTCGCCCCGCGGTCGGTGGTCATCCGGAAGTAGGCCCGGGCCGGTGTGTCCGGCGCGCCCTGGTGCACCGGGAACACCGACCAGCGGCCGTTGTCCGCGGCGTGCGCCGGTGACAGGGGCAGCGCGACGAGCGCCGCGAGCAGCCCGAGGACGACAAGAAGCGGCGCCGGGCGCCGCGAAGTGGTGCGGTGGCTCATACGGTTCCCCCTCATGGGGCCGGAAGC
>NZ_JBJHPC010001002.1:0-1348 GCF_045257485.1 Streptomyces sp. YS-3
CTTCGGGTGCGGGCCGTCGGTGGTCGGGGGTGCGGGCAACCCCATCGGGCCGCAGGTGACCCTCCTCCGTGTGGAATGCCGCGCCCCCGCGTGGAGTTGTCAGCGGCATGACCGACGTACTGCGTTACACCGCCTTCTCCTCCGACCCCGCCGGAGGCAACCCCGCCGGGGTCGTGCTCGACGCGAGCGGGCTCGACGACGACGCCATGCTCGCGATCGCCGCCGAGCTGGACTACAGCGAGACGGCGTTCCTGACCGCGCCCCCCGAGGGACTCGGCGAGCCGGGGCGGGCGTTCACGGTCCGGTACTTCAGTCCGAAGGCGGAGGTCGCCTTCTGCGGCCACGCCACCGTCGCGACGGCCGTGGCGCTGGCCGAGCGGATCGGCCCGGGAGACCTGGTCTTCGCGACCCCCGTCGGTACGGTCCCGGTGACGGTCACGGACGACGAGGGCGTGCTGCGGGCCACGCTCACCAGCGTCGAGCCGCACAGCGAGGACATCGCGCCCGCCGACCTCGCCGAGGCGCTGGCCGCGCTCGACTGGCCCGCCGCCGACCTGGACCCGGCCCTGCCGCCGCGTATCGCCTTCGGGGGCAACCGCCACCTGGTCCTCGGCGCCGCCACCCGCGAGCGCCTGGCGGACCTCTCCTACGACTTCGAGCGGCTGGCAGCGCTGATGCGGCGGCTCGACCTGACGACGGTTCAGCTGGCCTGGCGGGCGTCCGACACGGTCTTCCACGTCCGCGACCCGTTCCCGGTCGGCGGCGTCGTGGAGGACCCGGCGACGGGCGCCGCCGCGGTGGCCTTCGGCGCGTACGTACGCGAACTCGGCCTGGTCCCCGAGGAGTCGGTCCTCACGCTCCACCAGGGCGAGGACCTGGGCCGCCCGGGTGTTCTGACGGTGACGCTGCGCGCGGGGGACGCGAGGGTACGGGTCGGGGGCGCYGGGGCGTCCATCCCGGCGTAACGGGGCCGCTCAGGCCTGCCCGGTCTCGAACCGGCCGACCTTCCCGTCCTGGACGTCGAAGCGCCAGGCGGTCCGCATCTCGCCCCAGGTGTCGTTGCGGTAGGAGGCGACGAGCGAGCGCCCGCCGTCGCTCTCCGCCTCGACGTCCATCTGGCCGTTGCTGGAGAAGACCTCCCGCTCGGTCCAGTCGGCGACGTCCCGGTCGGAGCCGTCGTCGGACATGGTGGCACCGGGGGCGAGCGCGGCCTGGAAGGCGGCGCGGTCCCCGGCGTTGAGGGCCGTGACAAAGGCGCGGACGGCGGGGTCGCTGAGCTGGTCGGCGGGGATGGGCACGGGGCTCCTCTGGATGCGGGCGGGACGACGGCGCACGTCCGCCTCCGCGA
>NZ_JBJHPC010001003.1:0-1339 GCF_045257485.1 Streptomyces sp. YS-3
GCGCCGGGCCGGGGCGGCGGGAATCGCCTCGCGCGGGGCGTACGGCTGCCACTAGCCTGCGGGGGCATGAGCGCTCAAGAATCCCCCGCCCACCCCCGGTTCGCCGAGGCGCTGCGCGCCCTCGGGCTCGATGTGGAGGTACGCCGCTTCCCGGACGCGACCAGGACCGCCGCCGAGGCCGCCGCCGCGATCGGCTGCGATGTCAGCGAGAGTGTGAAGTCGCTGGTCTTCGAGGCGGACGGGGTCCCGGTGATCGTCCTGCTGGACGGCTCGTCGCGGGTGGACGTGGAGCTCGTACGGCGTGAGCTGGGCGCGGAGACGGTGAAGCGGGCGGGGGCCGCACTCGTACGGGAGACGACCGGGTACGCGATCGGGGGCGTCCCGCCCTTCGGCCATGTGCGCCGCACCCGGGTCCTCGCCGACCGCGCGCTCCTCGACCACGAGACGGTCTGGGCGGCGGCGGGCACGCCCCACACCGTCTTCCCGCTCGACCCCAAGACGCTGATCGGGTACGCGGGCGGGGCGCTGGCCGACGTCCGCGAGCGCACGGCGTGAGCCTGGGGGTCGCGCTGGCCGTCCTGCTCGCGGCCGTCACCCACGCGTCCTGGAACGCGATGGCGCACACGATCAGGGACCAGCTGGTGGCGTTCACGCTCATCGGCGGCGGGGCGACGGTGCTCGGCGCACTGCTCGCGGTGCTCGCGCCGCTGCCCGCGTCCGGCGCCTGGCCGTACCTCGCCGCCTCGGCGGCCCTGCACACCGGCTACCAGGCCCTGCTCATGCGGTCGTTCAGCCTGGGCGACTTCGGCCAGATGTATCCGATCGCCCGGGGCACGGCGCCGCTGGTGGTGACCGTGCTGGCGGTGGTGTTCGTCGGCGAGAGCCTGAACGCGTGGCAGGCGGCCGGGGTGGCGGTCGCCTCGGCGGGCCTGGTCGGGGTCGCCCTGTGGGGCATCCGGGGCTCGGGCGCGCGACCGCACTGGCCGGCGCTGCTGGCCGCGCTGGCGACGGGGCTGGCCATCGCGTCGTACACGGTGGTGGACGGGGTCGGCGTCCGCGCGTCCGGTACGCCGCTCGGGTATATCGCGTGGCTGATGATCCTGGAGGGGCTGCTGATCCCCCTGTACGCGCTGTACCGCCGCCGGGGCGAACTGCCGGGCCAGCTGCGGCCGTACGCGGCGCGGGGGCTGCTGGGGGCGGCCCTGTCCATGACGGCGTACGGCCTGGTCCTGTGGGCCCAGACCCACGCGCCCCTGGCGCCGGTGGCGGCCCTGCGCGAGTCGAGCATCATCGTGGGGGCGGCGATCGGGGCGCTGTTCTTCAAGGAACGGTTCGGGGG
>NZ_JBJHPC010001004.1:0-1339 GCF_045257485.1 Streptomyces sp. YS-3
AGTACCGCCCCCGCCCCCGGACCGCGCGATGCGAAGCCGGCGCCCGACCCGAAGCCGAGGCCCGCGCTGGTCTTCGACGATCCGCTGGACCAGCAGTCCTCGGACGACACGGACCGCGGGTGGGGTGAGCGGGCCCCCTCGGCCGGCAGCGCGGCCGATCTCGCGCGCTTCCTCGACGAGAAGCCGCCCCACCACATCTGAGCGCGGGCCCTTCCGGCCCGGCGGCCGTGCGCTACGGCGTGCTGTGCCCCGTGCCCCGCTGGGAGACCAGGGCGTCGCGGATCTCCTTCAGCACCTCCAGCTCGCTGATCTCCAGGGTCTCCTGGACGCCCTCCTTCGCCTTGTCGCGCTGGGCGCGCTTGGCCAGGACCTTGGCCATCGGCAGGACCATCAGGAAGTACACGACGGCCGCCGTGATGAGGAAGCTCAGCACCGCGCTGAGGACCAGACCCCACATGATCGGGATACCGGAGACGGCCTCGCCCGTCTTCGTGTCGAACTGGCAGGGTCCCTTCAGGCACGAGCTGTAGCTGTTCAGGTCCTTCGTCCCGAACGCACCGACCAGTGGGTTGATGACGCCCTTCACGACCGAGTTCACGATCGTGGTGAACGCGGCGCCGATGACCACCGCGACGGCCAGGTCGATCACATTGCCGCGCATCAGGAAGGCCTTGAAGCCCGCCATGACGCCGCCGCTCTTCTTCTCGTCGGTCACGAGTGAGCCTCTCTTCGCAGGTGCAGGGGGTGGAGCAAACCGTTCCGCAACCTACGTCAGCGCATGACCGCGCTGTCCAATCCGCATACGCAAACAGGTGACTTGACAGGAAGCCAGTGCGATTCAGCACCACGTCACCACCAGCCGGGAGGTCGCGCCGGCACCCGCGAGCGCCGTCGCGGTGGCGCGGGGGACGGAGAGGACGACCAGGGCCCCCTCGTCGGACGCGGACGGACCGCGTAGCCGGGGCACCTCGGTCACCCGCGCACCCGAGGCCACCAGGCGGGCCGCGCCGGAACCGCCCCGGCCACCTGAACCGCCCATACCGCCTGTACCGGGTGGTGAGGAGTCGGGTGCCGCGATCACGTCGACCCGGTCGCCGGGCCGCAGCAGCCGTACGGTCTCCGCGTCCGCGATCCGTACCGGCGCCGACACCACGTCAACCGCCTTGGCGGCGGGGCTGGATGCCGTGGCCGTCTGACGGGCGCCCGTGTTCACCGCCGCCACGGCGCCGGGCGCCGGGGGGCCCGCTTCCGCACGGCCCGGGGCCCGCGCGCCCACCGCCGCCAGTGCCGCCGCGGCCACCGCGAGCCCGGCCGCCATCGCCCGCCGCCGGCGCCGCAC
>NZ_JBJHPC010001005.1:0-1335 GCF_045257485.1 Streptomyces sp. YS-3
CACGGCCGCGACTGCGCAGGAGGCTCGGGCGCGGGCGGCGGCGGTATGTCCACGGGCGGGGGCTCCTCGTCGAGGTCAGACGAACTGCTGCGCGAAATCGTACGCGGGGGCGAGGAGGGGTGACCGCGGGGCGGACCACGGGCTTCCGCGGCACCGGGCGGCCCACGGACCGCCGGACCTGACGGCCCGTCACGGCGCACGCTCTAGGGTCGCTGTATGACACACACGAACACCCGTCATCCCGCGCCCTCCGGGCCCCCCGGACACCTCGGACACCTCGGAGCGGGCGCCACAGCGGCGTACCGCTGCCCGCGGGACGGCACCCGGGTCCCCGTCGAGGCAGCCGCCCCCTGGTGCTGTCCGGCGTGCGCGGGCCCGTGGGACCTGGACTTCACCGCCGGGGCCGTACGCCAGGAGTCCCTGGCCGGGCGCGTGAACTCGCTCTGGCGGTACGCGGAGGCCCTGCCGCTCGACGGCCCGCCGCCGGTCACACTGGGCGAGGGCCGCACGCCGCTGGTGCCACTGGACGACACCGTCTCGGCGAAGCTGGACTTCCTGACGCCGACGCTGTCGTTCAAGGACCGGGGCGCGGTCGTCCTCGCCGAGCTGGCCCGGCGGCTGGCCCCGGAGCGCGTGATCGCCGACAGCAGCGGCAACGCGGGTACGTCGGTCGCCGCGTACATGGCACGGGCCGGACTGCCGTGCACGGTGTACGTGCCCGAGGCGACCTCGCCGAAGAAGGTCGAGCAGATCGCGGCGCACGGGGCCCGGGTGGAGCGCGTCCCCGGCGACCGGGAGGCCACCGCCCGCGCCGCCCGGACCGCGGCCGACACCCCCGGCACGTTCTACGCCTCGCACGTCTTCAACCCGTACTTCCTGCACGGCACCAAGACGTACGTCTACGAGCTGTGGGAGGACCTGGGCGGCCGGCTCCCCGCCTCGATCGTGGTGCCGGTCGGCAACGGCACCCTGCTGCTCGGCGCCGCCCTGGCCACGGCCGAGCTGTACGCGCACGGCCTGATCGCCGAGCGCCCCGCCCTGATCGCGGTCCAGGCGGAGGCGGTGTCACCGCTGGCGACGGCGTTCCGGGCGGGCGCGGACGAGCCGGCGGCCGACACGGCGGCGGCCGACACCCTGGCCGAGGGAATCGCGATCCCCCGCCCGCCCCGGGGCCGCCAGATCCTGCGAGCGGTACGCGAATCGGGCGGCACGTTCCTGACGGTGACGGAACCCCAGATCGCGGCGGCCCAACGGGACCTGGCGGGACGCGGCCTGTACGTGGAGTCGACGGGGGTGGCGTGCTGGGCGGCGGTGGGCGCGGAGCCGGAGGTACTG
>NZ_JBJHPC010001006.1:0-1328 GCF_045257485.1 Streptomyces sp. YS-3
GTGGGTGAGGATGCGGGATTCGTTTTGGGGGGTGATKTCGGTGATGTGGAGGTCGCCGGTGTGGGGGTCGCGGGTGATGCCTTTGTTGAGGTGGGTGCCGAAGCGGATGGGCTGGCCGTGTTCGAGGCGGATGACGGTTTCGGGGGCTTGTTCGTTGTCTTTGAGGGCTTGGAAGGCGTCGTCGTTGAAGATGTTGCAGTTCTGGTAGATCTCGATGAGGGCGGTGCCGGGGTGGTCGGCGGCYTGGCGCAGGGTGTGGGTGAGGTGTTGGCGGTCGGAGTCGATGGTGCGGGCGACGAAGGTGGCTTCGGCTCCCAGGGCGAGGGAGACGGGGTTGAAGGGGGCGTCGAGGGAGCCCATGGGGGTGGATTTGGTGATTTTGCCGGTTTCTGAGGTGGGGGAGTACTGGCCTTTGGTGAGGCCGTAGATGCGGTTGTTGAAGAGGAGGATTTTGAGGTTGACGTTGCGGCGCAGGGCGTGGATGAGGTGGTTGCCGCCGATGGAGAGGGCGTCTCCGTCGCCGGTGACGACCCAGACGCTGAGGTCGCGGCGGCTGGTGGCGAGGCCGGTGGCGATGGCGGGGGCGCGGCCGTGGATGGAGTGCATCCCGTAGGTGTTCATGTAGTAGGGGAAGCGGCTGGAGCAGCCGATGCCGGAGACGAAGACGATGTTTTCTCTGGCGAGGCCGAGTTCGGGCATGAAGCCCTGGACGGCGGCGAGGACGGCGTAGTCGCCGCAGCCGGGGCACCAGCGCACTTCCTGGTCGGACTTGAAGTCCTTCATCGACTGCCGGCCCTCGGCCTTGGGCACCAGGGACAGCGGGGTCTGTGCCGGAGTCGTCTCAGTCATGGAGGGCCTCCTTGAGGGCTGTGGCGAGCTGCTCGGCTTTGAAGGGCATGCCGTTGACCTGGGTGAAGGACTGGGCGTCGACCAAATATTTCGCGCGGATGAGGGTGGCGAGCTGGCCGAGGTTCATTTCGGGGACGACCACGGTCTCGTACTGGCGCAGCACCTGACCGAGGTTGGGGGGGAAGGGGTTGAGGTGGCGCAGGTGGGCCTGGGCGACGGGCAGGTGCTCCGAGCGCAGGCGGCGGACGGCGGCGGTGATGGGTCCGTAGGTGGAGCCCCAGCCCAGAACCAGGGTCCGGGCCCCGTCGGGATCATCCACGGCCAGGTCGGGGACCTCGATGCCGTCGATTTTGGCCTGGCGGGTGCGGACCATGTGGTCGTGGTTGGCGGGGTCGTAGGAGATGTTGCCGCTGCCGTCCTGTTTCTCGATGCCGCCGATGCGGTGTTCCAGGCCGGGGGTGCCGGGGACGGCCCAGGGG
>NZ_JBJHPC010001007.1:0-1327 GCF_045257485.1 Streptomyces sp. YS-3
GGTTGAACCCGCCCCCGCCGCACCCGAAGTCCCAGGAACCTCCGGCGCCCTCACCAGTCCGCTGGTCAGCTGGGCCGGGGACGCCTGCGTGGCGTAGCGCTCGCTCAGGGACTCGCGGGCGATCTTCTCCTGGAGCTTGAGGATGCCCTGGAGGAGCGCCTCGGGACGCGGCGGGCAGCCGGGGACGTACACGTCGACCGGGATGATCTGGTCGACGCCCTTGGTCACCGAGTACGAGTCCCAGTACGGGCCGCCGCAGTTGGAGCAGGCGCCGAAGGAGATGACGTACTTCGGCTCGGGCATCTGCTCGTACAGCCGCTTCACCGCCGGGGCCATCTTGTCCGTCACCGTGCCGGAGACGATCATGAGGTCGGCCTGGCGCGGACCCGGCGCGAAGGGGATCACGCCGAGCCGGATGAAGTCGTGGCGGGCCATCGAGGCCGCGATGAACTCGATGGCGCAGCAGGCGAGTCCGAAGTTGAACACCCAGAGGCTGTAACGGCGGCCCCAGTTGAGGACCACCTTCATCGGCTCGGGTGCCAGACGGGAGAGCACGCCCAGACGCTGGCCCCGCACGGCCGACGCCCCGGCGGGCGCCGCCACGGGCACGGGGGCGCCGTTCTCGGCCACGGTCGGCGTGGGCAGGAACCGGGGGTCCGGAGTCGTCACGTCCATTCGAGGACGCCCTTCTTCCATGCGTAGAGCAGTCCCACGGCCAGGAAGCCGAGGAAGATGAACATCTCGACCAGCGTGGCCGCGCCGAATCCGGGGGCGGCGAAGACCGTCGCCCACGGGAAGAGGAAGATCGAGTCGACGGCGAAGATCACGTACAGGAAGGCATAGACGTAGTAGCGCACTTGGGTGTGCGCCCAGCCCTCGCCGACGGGGTCCACTCCGCATTCGTATGTGAGCAGCTTCTCCGGCGTCGGGACCACCGGCCGCAGCAGACGTCCGGCCCCGAAGGCCACCGCGACGAAGAGCACGCCGACGACGGCGAGCAGTCCGACGACCGAATAGCTGTGGAAGTAGTCCGCGGACAGCTGGCGTACGGTCGGTTCCGGCACGTCCGCCCCTCGCTCCCTGACCTCGTTGCAGTCTGTTCGACGATCTGTACGCACGGGAGTCTAGGCCCTGCTAAGGACGGCGTAAGCAGGTGTCTCGCGCAGGTTGCACACCTGATGCGCGGGCGGCAGCCTCTCGTCCTCGTACGGCTCGTGGTGCGGCTCGTCGTACCGCTCGTGATGCGGCTCGTTGTGGGGCTTGCCGTACTGGAAGGTGCTGGTCATGAAGCAAGCCTGCCGGGCGGGGCGGCCGGGCGCCATGGGGT
>NZ_JBJHPC010001008.1:0-1324 GCF_045257485.1 Streptomyces sp. YS-3
GTGGTGGGCGGCGACGGGCTGCTCTCCGGCGGTCGCCCCACCGGACATCGGGGAGGCCGTCGAGCCCATCGAGGAGGACACCTCGGAGTGCTGCTCCACGGCCGTCACCGGGGAGGAGTGCTCGGCCGGGTGCCCGACCGTGTGCATCGTGAAGATGCCGAGGAGCAGCGCGGCACAGAGCAGCACCTGCCCGTACGCCGTCCTCCTCCGCCCGCTCCCCATGGACCGCACCTTACCCCCACCCGGTATACCCCGACGTGCGGGGCCGGGGTGCCGCGGTGAGCATGGGCCCATGAGGAGACCGCGATAAGTACCATCAGCGCCACCATGCACCCGATCGGTTCACGCGTCCGGCCCGCCGTGATCCTGCTGGCGCTCGGCGCCCTCACGTACACCGCGTGGGTGCTCGAAGTGGTCCTCCATACCGGGCTCGACCCCGTCCAGACGTACGTGAGCGAGCTCGCCGCGGCCGACCAGCCGCTCGGCGGGCTCTTCCGGGCCACCGATCTGACGGCCGGGGTGCTGGTGCTCTCCGGGGCGGCGTGGGCGCTGTGGCGGTGCGACGGGCGGGGCTGGTCGGTGGCCGGGTGGTCGGGGCTCGTGCTGTTCGGCGCGTCGACCGCGGCCGACTCCCGGCTCCCGCTGAGCTGCGCGCCGACCGCCGACCCTGAGTGCGCGGCCCGGGAGACGGCCGGGCTGGTCCCGGCCACGCACACCGCGCACGTGGTGAGCAGCAGCCTCGCGATGACCGGCGCGCTGGCGGCCGTCGTGGCGCTCACGGTCGCCGCCCGCCGCTACGGCCGCTGGGCCCCGCTGGCCCGGTCCGGGCCGGTCCTCCTTGTGCTCGAAGTGGCCGCCACCGCGTGGACGCTGGGCGCCGTCGCCGCGTTCGAGGCAGGGCGCGGCACCTGGTGGCTGGGGGCCGGGCAGCGGACGCAGGTACTGGTCGTGGCGGTGTGGCTGGGGGTGCTCGCGTACGCGGTCGGGCGCGAGAATCGAGTATGACCTTCGTACGGATCGACGGGGTGCCGCACCACGTGGTGGTGGCGGGCGACGGTCCGCCCGTGCTGCTCAGCGCGGGCCTGGGCATGGCCTGGTTCGACTGGGACGAGGTGGCCCGGCGGCTCGCCCCGCACCGCACGGTCGTCCGCTTCGACCGCCCCGGCCACGGCCTCTCCGGTCCGGCCCCGGCGCCGCCGACGGCCTCGGGGGAGGCCCACCGGATCGCGGCGGTGCTGGACGCGGTGGGGGCGGCCGGGCCGGTGACGGTGGTGGGGCACTCGATCGCGGGCTTCCACGCCGAGGCCTTCGCCCGGCTGTACCC
>NZ_JBJHPC010001009.1:0-1320 GCF_045257485.1 Streptomyces sp. YS-3
GGGCGGGCCCGTGCGGCGCCGTCGAGGCGGGCGGCCAGTGCCGCGACCGTGGGCGCGCCGAAGATCTCGCGGATGCCCAGCTCCACGCCGAGCGCGCCGCGGATCTGCGCGGCCAGGCGCATGGCGAGCAGGGAGTGGCCGCCCAGCTCGAAGAAGTCGTCGTCGCCGCCGACCTCGCTCACGCCGAGGACGGCGGCGAACAGGCCCGCCAGGATCTCCTCGTGGGCCGTGCGCCGGGCGCGGCCACCCGTGCGGTGGCCGGGGGCGGGCAGCGCGCGCCGGTCGAGCTTGCCGTTGGGGGTCACCGGCAGGGCGTCGAGCAGGACGACGGCCGGGACCATGTGCGCGGGCAGGGTTTCGGCGAGCGCGGCGCGCAGGGCGGCCGGAGCGGGCGCGGCGCCGGGGGCGGGTACGGCGTAGGCCACCAGACGCGGGTCGCCGGGCCGGTCCTCGCGGACCACGGCGGCGGCCTGGGCGATGCCGGGACAGGCGGCCAACGCGCTCTGCACCTCGCCGAGTTCGATGCGCAGGCCGCGGATCTTGACCTGGTCGTCGGTGCGGCCGAGGTAGTCGAGAACACCGTCGGCGGTCCAGCGGACCAGATCGCCGGTGCGGTACATCCGTGCGCCCGGCTCGAACGGGCAGGCCACGAACCGCTCCGCGGTCAGCCCCGGCCTGCCCAGATAGCCGCGGGCGAGCTGCACACCGGCGAGGTAGAGCTCGCCGGCCACGCCGGGCGCGGTCGGCTCCAGCCGGCTGTCGAGGACGTAGGTGCGGGTGTTGGCGGCGGGGCGGCCGATGGGCACCGTGGCGGCACCCGGGCGGCACGCCCACAGGGTGACGTCGACGGCGGCCTCGGTGGGGCCGTACAGGTTGTGCAGTTCGGCGGTGGGCAGGGTGGCGAAGAACGCGTCCTGGGTGGCCGGGGAGAGCGCCTCGCCGCTGCTGATCACGCGGCGCAGCGAGCGGGCGTGGGCCGCGCCCGGCTCGCGCAGGAAGATGTCCAGCATCGACGGCACGAAGTGGGCGGTGGTGACCGACTCGCGCGCGATGAGGTCGGCGAGGTAAACCGGGTCCTGGTGTCCGTCGGGCCGGGCGACCACCAAGGTGGCGCCGTGCAGCAGCGGCCAGAAGAACTCCCAGACCGACACGTCGAACCCGAACGGGGTCTTCTGCAGCACCCGGTCGTCGGGGGTCAGGCGGTACGTACGCTGCATCCAGGCGAGCCGGTTGACGATGGCGCGGTGGGAGATCAGGGCGCCCTTGGGGCGGCCGGTGGAGCCGGAGGTGAAGATGGCGTAGGCGGGGTGGTCGGGGTGG
>NZ_JBJHPC010001010.1:0-1312 GCF_045257485.1 Streptomyces sp. YS-3
ACGCGGTGTCCGGCGAGGTGGCGCTGTCCGACAGGAACGCGGTGTCCGGCAAGGTGGCGCTGTCCGGCAGGAACGAGGCTTCCCGCGAGGCAGCGGAATCCGGCACGAAGGCGCTGTCCGGCAGGAACGCGGTCTCCCGCGAGGCGGCGCTGTCCGCTGCAACCGTGGTCCCGTGCCACGGCTCGTCCAGGCCCACAACCTCGGCCTTGTCCACAGAATCCGCCGGGTCCGGCGAACTCCCCTTGCGGGCCCCCGTTTCGGGTCTCCGGATCGGGAGGCGCTGGCTCCGTACGCCCGTGGGGCGTCGGGGGGCCGGCTCGGCCAGCAGGGCTTCCGAGCGGATGTCCCAGGCGCCCGCGCTCTCGGGGGCGCGCGGGATGTCGTTGTCGGCGGGGCCGTCCGCCGGGCGGGTCGTCGGCGGGAGGGTCATCGGGCCACCCCCTCGGCATGGGCGGAGCCGGAACGGCGGCCGGGGCCGGACGGGGCCGGGCCGGTCAGGGCGGTCCAGCTGCCGGGGATGTGGGCCTCGGCCGGGTGGGCGAACGGCACCGGGTCGCCGCTCTCGTCCACGGCGTCCCGCCGGACCGGGCAGTGGGACATGAGCTCCAGGTAAATGCCGCGAAATGCCGCGAGGTTCTGCTCGACGGTGAAGAGTTCGAGCGCCCGGGCCCGGGCGGCGGCGCCGAGCCGTTCACGCCGTTCGGGGTCGCGCAGCAGCGCCACGCACGCGTCCGCGAGCGCACGGGGGTTGCGCGGCGGGACCACGAGCCCCGTGCCGCCGATGACCTCGACCACCGCGCCCGTGTCCGTGGAGACCGTGGCCCGGCCACAGAACATCGCCTCCACCAGGCTGACCGGGAAGCCCTCGACGACGCTGGAGAGGACGACGACGCCACCGCTGGCGTACGCGTCGGCGAGCTCCGGTGCGCCCGGGCCGCCGATCTCCTCGAAGGAGACCGGGTTGTCCCCGACCGCGTGCGCGTCCACGGCCTCGTCGGGGAAGAGCTGGGCCGCCAGGGCGCGGCAGTGGGCGAGGTAGGCGGCGGACTCGGGCGAGAGGGAGGAGGCGGGGGCGCCGACCCCGTGGAGGCCGTCGCCGTAGCCGCCCAGGTGCCCCGGGCCGGTGCCGTGGGCCGAGTCGGCCGCGTACGCCGGACCGGCCTCGTAACCAGGACCGGCCGGGTGACCCGAACCGGCCGCGTATCCGGAACCGGCCGCCGCACCGCCGGGACCGGCTCCGTAACCGTCCGCGTGCTCGGTACCAGCCGCGCACCCCGCCCTGCGCGAACGTCCTCCGCCGAACCCCCTGACC
>NZ_JBJHPC010000102.1:0-16604 GCF_045257485.1 Streptomyces sp. YS-3
GGGGGCCCGGCCCCCGCCCGAGCGCGCGCCGGGCCCCCCGCGCGGCGGGAGCGTCCGGTGCGTCGTCGGCGGTGGGCAAGAGTGGTTCCAGGGGAGTGCGGAGCGGGCGGTACATGGCGCGCGGCGGACGCCGCACGCCGCAGGCTAGCCGCTACCGGCCGCGCAGACGCCGTACGAGAATGCTCGCGTCGCCCCGGGACTCCAGATCCGCCAGGACGACCGCGACGGCCTCGCGCACGATGCGGCCCCGGTCGACGGCGAGCCCGTGCTCCCCGCGCAGGACCAGGCGCGCGTGCTCCAGGTCCATCAGCTCCTCCGCGGAGACGTACACCGTGATCTTCTCGTCGTGCCGCTCGCGCCCGCTGGGCCGCCGGTTGGCCGCCCGGGCCCGCCGCCGCTGCTGCGCGGTGCCGGAGCCGCCGCCGGCCGCGGCCGGAGCACCCGGACGGGCGCCGCCGGCGGCCTTGGCGGCCTCGGACGCCGCGGCGCCCCGGCTGCGCGGCTCGCCCGACGCGGGCTCCTCCTCCGCGGCCGAGTGCTCGGCCCGCCCCGCGGACTCCCCCGCGGCGGGGTCGCTCTCGCCCGCGGGTCCGGGCACCTTCGCCTCGCCGTTGGTCCGCCTCGGGGTGGAGGACTGGAGTGCCATTCCTCCGGTCGTACGGAACAGTTCGTCGGCCCCGGGCAGACTCACTCGGCGTGACACCGGGCGAGCACCTCCCTGGCGAGCTGGCGGTAGGCGGCGGCACCGACGGAGTTGGACGCGTACGTCGTGATCGGCTCACCGGCGACCGTGGTCTCCGGGAAGCGCACGGTCCGGCCGATCACCGTGTGGTAGACGTGGTCGTCGAAGGCCTCGACCACCCGGGCCAGGACCTCGCGGCTGTGCACCGTGCGCGAGTCGTACATCGTCGCCAGGATGCCGTCGAGCTCCAGGTCGGGGTTGAGCCGCTCCTGGACCTTCTCGATCGTCTCGGTCAGCAGGGCGACACCCCGCAGCGCGAAGAACTCGCACTCCAGCGGCACGATCACCTTGTGAGCGGCCGTCAGGGCGTTGACGGTGAGCAGACCGAGCGAGGGCTGACAGTCGATCACGATGTAGTCGTAGTCGGCCATCAGCGGCTTCAGGGCGCGCTGGAGCGTGGACTCCCGGGCGACCTCGCTGACCAGCTGCACCTCGGCGGCGGAGAGGTCGATGTTGCTCGGCAGCAGGTCCATGTTGGGGACCGCGGTCTTGAGCAGCACCTCGTCGGCCGACATGCCCCGCTCCATGAGCAGGTTGTAGACCGTGAGGTCGAGCTCCATCGGGTTCACGCCGAGGCCCACCGAGAGGGCGCCCTGCGGGTCGAAGTCGACGAGCAGCACCCGGCGCCCGTACTCCGCGAGCGCGGCACCCAGGTTGATGGTCGACGTGGTCTTGCCGACGCCGCCCTTCTGGTTGCACATCGCGATGATCTTCGCGGGACCGTGGTCGGTCAGCGGACCCGGGATCGGGAAGTACGGCAGCGGCCGTCCGGTCGGGCCGATCCGCTCGCGGCGCTGGCGTGCGGCGTCGGGTGCGAGGGTGGCCGCGTACTCGGGGTCGGGCTCGTACTCGGCGTCGGGGTCGTAGAAGTGCCCCTGGGGCACCTCGTCGTAGTCGGCGAAAGCGGCGGTCTCGCGGCCACTCTCGTTGCCGGCCATGGCGTTCACGTGTAGGCCGTCCATCATCCGTGGGGCTGTCGTCATGTGCGGGGTGGTTGCGAAGGCGCGGACCGCGACGGAGCCGACAGCCTCAGCAGGCCCCGAAGGGCCATGGCCCCGTGCGGGCATCCCTGGTTGACCACCTCCGGGAGTAAATGTCGACTCATTCACAAGTCGTCTTACCTCCTTGGAAGTGACCAGGAAACTTTATCGATAGGTCAGCGTGGCACCATGCCGACGGTTGGCGACTCTATGGCGTGTCACCGGTCCGCAGCAACACAATCCGCCGGACCCGGCCGGATGTGTCGGCAACCGAACACCGCTCTGTCAAGGGCGTACGGGCATCAGAGCGCGGGTTTCGGGGGTGCGCGAAAAGGTTAAAGAGTTACGTTCGAGGCGAGTTGAGCCAGCCTGCCGCACACCGGGGAAAGTGTCGCGATACACATCCGGCCGGACCTTGGGTCGACAAGGTCCGGCCGGGTGCGTGAGGTTGACGACGCGCGTTGACGAAGTGTCTCGTCAGAGGGTCGTCACGGCGTGTCGGATCAGCCGAGGAGCGTGCTCAGCTCGACGGTCTCCAGGCCGTGGGCCTCGGCGACCGGGCCGTAAACGACCTGGCCGTCATGGGTGTTGAGGCCCAGGGCGAGCGCCGGGTCACGGCGCAGCGCCTCGGCCCAGCCGTTGTTCGCCAGCGACACGATGTAGGGCAGCGTGGCGTTGGTGAGCGCGTAGGTGGAGGTGTTCGGCACCGCGCCTGGCATGTTGGCAACGCAGTAGAAGACCGAGTCGTGGACCATGAAGGTCGGCTCGGCGTGCGTGGTCGGACGCGAGTCCTCGAAGCAGCCGCCCTGGTCGATCGCAATGTCGACAAGGACACTTCCGGGCTTCATCTTGGCGACGAGCTCGTTGGTGACCAGCTTCGGGGCCTTGGCACCCGGGATGAGGACCGCGCCGATGACGAGGTCGGCCTCGATGACGGCCTTCTCCAGCTCGTAGGCGTTGGAGACGATCGTCTGGACCTTGGTGCCGAAGACCTTGTCGGCCTCGCGGAGCTTGTTGATGTCCTTGTCGAGCAGGGTCACGTGGAAGCCCATGCCGACGGCGATCTGCGTGGCGTTCCAGCCGGAGACGCCGCCGCCGATGACGACGGCCCGGCCGGCGTGGGTGCCGGGGACGCCGCCGGGGAGCACACCGCGCCCGCCGACCGAGGCCATCAGGTGGTAGGCGCCGACCTGCGGGGCCAGCCGGCCCGCGACCTCGGACATCGGGGCGAGCAGCGGCAGCGCGCGGCCCGCGGTCTCCACCGTCTCGTACGCGATGGCGGTGGTGCCGGACTCCAGCAGGGCGTCCGTGCACTCGCGGGAGGCGGCGAGGTGCAGGTAGGTGAAGAGCGTCTGGTCCTTGCGGAGGCGGTGGTACTCCTCCGCGATGGGCTCCTTGACCTTCAGCAGCAGGTCGGCGGCGGCCCACACCTCGTCGGCGGTGCCCAGGATCTCGGCGCCCGCGGCCACGTACTCGGCGTCCGTGATCGACGAGCCGACACCGGCGTTCCGCTCGATGACGACCTGGTGGCCGTGGCGCACCAGCTCATGCACGCCGGCGGGGGTGATGGCCACCCGGAACTCGTTGTTCTTGACCTCGCGGGGGATACCGACCTTCACGTCGATCACGGTCCTTGGCTCAGGGGACGAAGGGGGTGCAATACATACATACCCGGATGCACCAAGGCGCACCGGGAGACACCGCAAGAAGGTGCGGCGGAGCCAGTCTAATGAAGGTCTTCGCGCTGTCTACCCTTACAAACAACTAATCTTTGGCCGAAGCACTGCGGATTTCGTAGGCCGGAGCCTCTCCTTCCCTGTCAGGCTCCAGCAGCCGCTCGGCAGCGCCCCGGTGCAGCCTGGCCGCCGCCGGGTCTCCGAGCCGGTCGAGCGTGTCCGCGAGGCGCAGCTGGAGCGCGGCCTGGAGACGCAGATCACCGGCCTGCCGTGCCCACTCCACCGCCTCGCGGCAGGTGCGCAGCGACTCCTCGGGCCGCCCGGCGTACTCCTGCACCCGGGCCGCCTCGCTCAGCGCCCGCGCCTGGCTCGGCAGATCCCCCAGGCGTCGGTATCCGGCCACCGCGGCGCGCCAACTGCGGAGCGCCTCGCCGTAGCGGCCCGCATAGGTGAGCACCGCGCCGAGGCGCCCGTACAGCCGCGCCTCGTCCTCCCGCTCGCCCCGGGCGAGGCGCTGGGCCAGGGCCCGCCCGTACCAGTCGGTGGCCCGCGTCCAGTCGCCCAGCTCCTGGTGGGCGCCGCCTACGGATTCCATCGCGCGGCCGGTGGCGTACGGGTCGTTCGCGGCGCGGCCCGCGTCCAGAGCCGCCCGGTAGCGCACCAGGGCGTCGGCGGTACGCCCCGCCTCCGCGTCCAGATCGCCCAGATTGAGCAGCGCCGCGGCTTTCTCCCGGTCCAGCCCGCGCCGCTCGGCGACGTCCAGAACCAGCTGGTGCAGACCGTAGAGGTCGGGAGCCGCCGCCTCGGTCCCCCGGTGCGCGGCCAGCGCCCGTACGAGGGCCGCGACCAGCCGGCGGGCGAGCGTGTCCAGCTCGCCGTCCTCGACCGCCAGCCGGGCCGCCGCGAGCAGCGCGGGCCGGCGGGTCTCCAGCCAGGCGGCGGCCAGCCGCTCGCTGGGGAAGCGCAGGGCGCGGGGCAGCCCCGCGAGCTTCCTGCGGGCCGGGGAGCCGTCGGGCTCGGTGACCGCCCGGCAGGACTGGAGCAGCCGTACGGTCCGCTCCAGCATCCGGGCCCGGGCCAGCTGGAGCTCGCCGGGCCGGTCGGCGCTGTCCGCGAGCGTGTGCAACAGCGGAGCCAGCCAGCCGGGCACCGCGTACTGGGCGGGCCGCTCGTCCGGGTCGCCGTACACCCGCAGCAGCCCGTACGCGACGAAGTCCTCCAGGGTGTTCTGGGCCGCGGAGACCGAGCACCCGGCGAGCGCGGAGGCGGTCTGGGCGTCCGCGATCCCCGCGGGGGCGAGCGAGAGCAGCCGCAGCAGCCGGGCGTTGGGCCCCGGCAGCGACTCGTACACCAGCCGGAAGGCGCGCGCCAACGGCCGCTCGGCGACGGGAAGCCGCCCGGTCAGCGTGCTGTCGTCGGGCAGCGCGTGCAGCCGCTTGGCCACGTCGGAGACGGCCGCCTGGGGCCGCACCGCCAGCCAGCCGCCGACCAGGGCGACGGCCGCGGGCACCCCGGCGCACTCCTCGACCAGGTTCTCCGCGGTGCGCGGGTCCACCGTGATCCGCACCGCCCCGGTGTAGCTCTGCAGCAGGGCGACGGCGGTCCTGGGGTCGAGGCCGCCGAGGGTGCAGGGCCGTACGTCCGGGATGCCGGTGAGCGGGCCGCGGGCGGTCGCCACCACCAGGCATCCGGCGTCCAGCGGCAGCAGCGGGTCGACCTGCTCGGCGTCGACGGCGTCGTCGAGCAGCAGCAGCGCCCGGCGCCCGGCGAGCGCCTCGCGCACCAGCTGGGTCAGCTCGTCCGCGCCGCCGCCGGGCGGCACCGGGACGTCCAGGGCGTCGAGCAGCTCGCGGGCCGCCCGCTCGACGGGAACGGGCGTGCCGTCCGGCTCGCGCAGCCCGGCCCGCAGTACCCCGTCGGGGTACTCGGCGGCGAGCTGCCGCGCCAGCTCCTCGGCGAGGGCCGTCCGGCCGGAACCGGGGCGTCCGGCGATCAGCAGCACCCGGGCGCGCGGCGACTTGCGGCCGGACAGGGTGTCCAGCCCCGCCCGCTCCACGTCCTCGCGCAGCTCCTTCAACTCCCGCTGCCTGCCGAAGAACTGACGGCCGGTCGTCTCGGGCGCGGCCGGCCCGCCCCGCGCGGCAGAGCCGCCCACGTCCACCGCCTGATCCGTCACGGGCCACGCTCCGTCCGCTGCGCACGAGCCGAGCCCGGCGGGTCTCCGCACGGGCGTTCCGAGCGTAGTTCACCCGTGGTGGGAGGCCCGGTGGAGCGCGGCGGGCAGGTCGCCCGATCGGATCAGCGGATGGTCGGACGGACATACCGCGAGTAGGCCGTCCGGGTCGCGCGGCATCCGCGCGACCCGGCGGCGGCTACTTCTCGAAGGGGCGGGCGGGCCAGGGCGCCTCGGCCGGGCGCAGCGACTCCAGGCCCGGGCCCGCCTGCGCGGCCATGACCGCCAGCGCGCCCACCACGAGGCAGTTGTTGTGCAGCTCACCGGCGAGCGCGCCCCGCACGAGCTCGTCCACCGGCACCCGGGCCAGCTCCATGTCGGCCTCCTCCTCGGAGACCTCGAAGCGCTCGCCCTCCGCCTCGGACAGATCGCGGGCGAGGAAGATCCGTACGGCCTCGTCGCAGCCGCCGGGCGTGGGGTAGACGTCGGCGAGGACCCGCCAGTCCTCGGCCTTGACGTGCGCCTCCTCGTACAGCTCGCGCTGGGCGGCGTGCAGCGGGTTCTCGCCGGGCACGTCGAGCAGACCGGCCGGGATCTCCCACAGCTTGTGGCGCACCGGGTGGCGGTACTGGCGCAGCACCAGGACGCGGCCCGCCTCGTCGAGGGCGAGCACGGCCACCGAGCCCGGGTGGACCTGGTAGTCGCGGCGGGCGACCGTGCCGTCGGGCATGACCACGTCGTCAGTGCGGACGCTGGTCTTGCCGCCCCGGAACGGGGTCGTGCTGGCGACGACCCGCCATTCCTCGGGGGTGTCCTTGAGCTGCATCGATGTCCTCCCGCAAAGCAGAAACCGGGGTACGCGTCCGATGAGGGACCCGTACCCCGGCAACCGTAACCCGACTACTTCTCGCCGGTCCTGCGCGCTTCCTGCTGACGCTCGACGGCCGCCTTGACCAGACCCGCGAAGAGCGGGTGCGGGCGGGTCGGGCGGGAGCGCAGCTCCGGGTGCGCCTGCGTGGCGACCAGGTAGGGGTGCACCTCACGCGGGTACTCGACGTACTCGACGAGCTTGTTGTCCGGGGAGGTGCCGGAGAAGAGGATGCCCGCCTTCTTCTCCAGCTCCGCGCGGTAGGCGTTGTTCACCTCGTAGCGGTGGCGGTGGCGCTCCTCCACGTACGGCTGGTCGCCGTAGACCTCGCGCACGATCGAGCCCTCGGCGAGCTTCGCCGGGTACATGCCGAGCCGCATGGTGCCGCCCAGGTCGCCCGCGCCCTCGACGTAGGCGAGCTGCTCCTCCATCGTCGAGATGACGGGGTGCGCGGTGGCGGCGTCGAACTCGGTGGAGTTGGCATCGGGGATGCCGGCCAGGTTGCGGGCGGCCTCGATCACGATGCACTGCAGGCCCAGGCAGATGCCGAGGAGCGGCACCTTGTTCTCCCGGGCGTACTGGATCGCGCCGATCTTGCCGTTGACACCGCGGTCGCCGAAGCCGCCGGGGACCAGGATCGCGTCCACGTCGCCGAGGTGCTTCTCGGCACCGGCCTGCGTCTTGCAGTCGTCGGAGGTGACCCACTTGACCTTGACGCGGGCCTTGTTGGCGAAGCCGCCGGCGCGCATGGCCTCGGTGATGGAGAGGTAGGCGTCGGGCAGGTCGATGTACTTGCCGACCAGTGCGACGGTGACCTCGTGCTCGGGGTTGTGGACGCGGTCGAGCAGGTCGTCCCAGGTCGTCCAGTCCACGTCACGGAAGGGCAGGTCGAGCTTGCGCACGACGTAGGCGTCCAGGCCCTCGGTGTGCAGCACCTTCGGGATGTCGTAGATCGACTTGGCGTCGATGGCGGCGACCACGGCGGCCTCGTCCACGTCGCACATCAGCGAGATCTTGCGCTTGATGGACAGCGGCACCTCGCGGTCGGCGCGCAGCACGATCGCGTCGGGCTGGATACCGATGTTGCGCAGGGCGGCCACCGAGTGCTGGGTCGGCTTGGTCTTCAGCTCGCCCGAGGGACCGATGTAGGGCAGCAGCGAGATGTGCACCACGAAGACGTTGTCGCGGCCGACCTCGTGGCGGACCTGGCGGACGGTCTCCAGGAACGGCAGCGACTCGATGTCGCCGACCGTGCCGCCGACCTCGGTGATGACGACGTCGACGTCGTCGGTCGCCATCCGGCGGATGCGGTGCTTGATCTCGTTGGTGATGTGCGGGATGACCTGCACGGTGTCGCCCAGGTACTCGCCGCGCCGCTCCTTGGCGATCACCTGCGAGTAGACCTGGCCGGTGGTGACGTTGGCCGAGCCGTCGAGGTCCACGTCGAGGAAGCGCTCGTAGTGGCCGATGTCCAGGTCGGTCTCGGCGCCGTCGTTGGTGACGAACACCTCGCCGTGCTGGAACGGGTTCATCGTGCCCGGGTCAACGTTGAGGTACGGGTCGAGCTTCTGCATGGTGACACGCAGCCCGCGCGCCTTGAGGAGCGCACCCAGGCTGGAGGCGGTCAGACCCTTGCCGAGGGAGGAGGCGACACCCCCGGTGACGAAGATGTGCTTGGTCGTCGTGGCTGCGCTGTTGCGCATAGCCGTGGGCTGCATGGCCAAGAGGGGGCTCCCGTGGTCGCTGTCTGGAGTGCGTGCCGGTCACCCTCTGTGGATACCGTCCGTCTGCGGAACGAGTTTCCGGGGGGCGCCGTCGCTGCGGTTCGGGGGTTTTCTCACCACCCGGCCACGGGCTACCAGGGTATCAGCGAGTGCGGCGCACCGCTTCCGGCCACGCTCCGCACACACCCGGGCGACCCTGCGTGCTCCACTCACCCATATGGCGCAATGGCGATGCAGGAAGGCATCGGCGGATCACCCACGTGCGTCGTATCCTGCTCGGACACTCGCCGCCGAGCCGCTGGTAGCACGGCACCACCCCGGCCGTCACCCACAACATGCGCTCGTTGGCGTTCCCTTGACCGCATCGCATTAGCAGTAAGCGCCCCGCGGGGCGGACGTGGCCGTTCGACTGGAGATTGCACGTGGCCGGGCGCATCGAGGATTACGCACTCATCGGAGACATGCAGACCGCAGCCCTGGTCTGCCGGGACGGCACGACGGACTGGCTGTGCCTGCCACGCTTCGACTCGCACGCCGTCTTCGCCGGACTGCTCGGCACCGATGAACACGGCTTCTGGCGGATCGGCCCGGCCCACGCGGCCGACGCGCCGCCACCCCGGGCGGACCGTCGCCGCTACCGGGGCGACTCACTGATCCTGGAGTCGGAGTGGGACACCCCGCGCGGCACGGTCCGGGTGACGGATTTCATGCCGCCGCGCGACGGCGCGCCCCAGCTGGTCCGGATCGTGGAGGGCGTCAGCGGCCGGGTGCCGATGCGCAGCGCCCTGCGGATGCGTTTCAGTTACGGGCGTGTCGTGCCCTGGGTGCACAAGGTCGACAACCGTACGGTCGCCGTGGCGGGACCGGACTCGGTGTGGCTGGACACGCCGGTGGACACCTACGGCAAGAACCTCACCACGTACTCCGACTTCACCGTCTCGCCCGGTGAGCGGATCGCCTTCACCATCAGCTGGCAGCCCTCCCACAAGGAGCAGCCCGCCCTCCCCGAGCCGGAAGCCGCCCTGGAGGCGACCGAGGACTTCTGGCGGGAGTGGGTCGAGCACTGCACGTACCACGGGCCCTACCGCGAGGCCGTGGTCCGCTCCCTGATCACGCTCAAGGCGCTGACCTACGCCCCCACCGGCGGCATCGTCGCCGCGCCCACCACCTCGCTGCCCGAGGACATCGGCGGCTCGCGCAACTGGGACTACCGCTACACCTGGCTCCGGGACGCGGCGATCACCCTGTCCTCGCTGCTGCGCACCGGCTACCGCGAGGAGGCCCGCGCCTGGCGGGAGTGGCTGCTGCGGGCGGTCGCGGGCGACCCCGAGAACCTGCAGATCATGTACGGGATCGCGGGCGAGCGCGAGCTGGGCGAGGCCGAGCTCGACTGGCTGCCCGGCTACGAGGGCTCGGCGCCGGTCCGGGTCGGCAACGGCGCCGCCCACCAGCTCCAGCTGGACGTGTACGGCGAGGTCACCGAGGCCCTGCACCTGGCGCACATGACCGGCCTGGCCCGCAACGACTACGCCTCGCTGCTCCAGCTCAAGCTGATCAGCTATCTGGAGAACCACTGGGACGAGCCGGACGAGGGCATCTGGGAGGTGCGCGGCCCGCGCCGCCACTTCGTGCACTCCAAGGTGATGGCCTGGGTCGCGGTGGACCGCACCATCAAGCTGATCGAGTCGGGCGACGCGGACGGACCGCTGGAGAAGTGGCGCGATCTGCGCGACGACATCCACCGCGATGTGTGCGAGAAGGGGTACGACAAGGAGCGCAACACCTTCACGCAGTCCTACGGCTCCAAGGAGCTGGACGCCTCCTTGCTGCTCATCCCGCAGATGGGCTTCCTGCCGCCGGACGACAAGCGCGTCATCGGCACCATCGAGGCGATTCAGCGCGAGCTGTCCACGCCCGACGGGTTCATCCTGCGCTACCCCACCGCGGGCGAGGAGGCGGGCTGCGACGGTCTGGAGGGCGACGAGGGCGCCTTCCTGGCCTGCTCGTTCTGGATGGCGGACGACCTGGCGATGATCGGCCGGGTCGACGAGGCCCGCAAGCTCTTCGAACGGCTGCTGTCGCTGCGCAACGACATCGGACTGCTCGCCGAGGAGTGGGACCCGCGGCTCCAGCGCCAGGTGGGGAACTTCCCCCAGGCCTTCAGCCACGTTCCCCTGATCGACACGGCCCTGCGGCTGACCGCGTCCGGAGCGTACGGCGGCTAGCCGCCGCGCCCGGGAGGCCGTGCCCGCTTAGAGTGGAGTTGTCCTGTTCCCCCTCTGAAAGGGGGGCCTGATGACCACCCCCTCCAAGGCGGGCACGGCCCTCGCCGAGCTCCGCGAAGACCTCTCCGGTGAGGTGTTCGTCCCCGGTGACCCGGGCTACGACGAGGCCCGGCAGGTCTTCAACGTCATGATCGACCGCCACCCCGCCGTGATCGCGCAGTGCGCCTGTGACGCGGACGTGGCGACCGCCGTACGCTTCGGCCGCGACCTCGATCTGAAGATCGCCGTCCGGGGCGGCGGCCACAGCGTCGCCGGACAGGCCGTCAACGACAACGGCCTCGTCGTGGACCTGCGCCGGATGCACGAGGTGACCGTGCACCCCGCCGCCCACGCGGTACGGATCCAGGGCGGCGCCACCATGAGCCACCTCGACCTGGCCACCCAGCCCTACGGCCTCGCCACCACCGGCGGCCGGGCCTCCACCACCGGCGTCGGCGGCTTCGTCCTCGGCGGTGGCACCGGATGGCTGGACCGCGCCTTCGGGCTGGCCGTCGACAACCTCCTGGGCGTCGAGCTGGTCACCGCCGACGGCAGTACGGTCACGGCGAGCGCCGAGGAGAACCCGGAGCTGTTCTGGGCGCTGCACGGCGGCGGCGGCAACTTCGGCATCGCCACCTCGCTCACCCTGCGCCTGCACGACCTGCCGGCCTTCTCCATCGCGCTGCTGCTCTACCGTCCGCAGCTCGGCCCCGAGGTCGCGCGCGTCTACCGGGAGCTGATCGAGAGCGCCCCGCCCGAGGCCGGCGGCGGGATCATCTATCTGACCGGCCCGCCCGAGGAGTTCATCCCCGAGCACCTGGTCGGCGAGGTGCTCGCCGGGGCCCTCGTGACGTACGCCGGGCCCGCCGAGCAGCTCACCAAGCTCGCCCAGCCGTTGCTGGCGCTGCCGCACGAGGTCGAGATCCTGACCGACATGCCGTACCCGCAGATGCAGTGCATGCTCGACGACCCGCCGGGCATGCGGAACTACTGGTCGGCCGAGTATCTGACCGGGCTGCCAAACGAGCTGATCGACGTGTTCTGCGGCCGGGCCGAGAGCCTCCCGGCGCCCACGGTCCAGCACGTGCTGTTCCCGCAGGGCGGCGCCATCGCGTCCGGGCCCACCGAGTACCCGGTGCCCTACCGCGACGCGCCGTGGGCGGTGCACCCGTTCGCGATCTGGGAGGACCCGGCGGACGACGAGCGCTGCCGGCAGTGGGTCAAGGACGTCCGCGCCGCCGTCCGGCCCTGGTCGACCGGCGCGGTCTACCTCAACTTCACCGGCGACGAGGGCGCCGAGCGGGTGGTCGCGGGCCTGGGCGCGGAGAACATGCGCCGGCTCGGCGAGGTGAAGCGCGCCTACGACCCCGACAACGTCTTCCGCTACAACCACAACATCGCCCCGGCCTGACGGAATCGGAGAACCGTGTCGTACCGTGGCCCGCATCACGTCCGGTACGACAAAACACGAGGTGAACCCCATTGGAGAGCCAGGGCGGGATCACCGTGCAGCGCGCTCTCGAACTGCCCGGGCTGCGCGGCGGGCTCCCCGAGGTCGTGGCGGGCGCGGAACGCCTGGGCCGGACCGTGCGCTGGGTGCACGCGGGTGAGGTCCCCAACATGGCCTCCCTGCTCAAGGGCGGTGAGCTGCTGCTCACCACCGGCCTTGGCCTGGGCACCCGCCCCGCCGAGCAGCGCGCCTTCGTCCGGCGCCTCGCCGAGCGCGGCATCGCCGCCCTGGTCGTCGAGCTGGGCCCGCGCTTCAGCAGGCTGCCCGCCACCTTGGTGGAGACCGCGCGGGCGGCCGGGCTGCCGCTGGTCGCGCTGCACCGCGAGGTCCCCTTCGTGACGGTGACCGAGGAGATCCACACCGAGATCGTCAACGGCCACTACGCCCTGCTCCAGCGCGCCGAGGAGGTGCACCGCCGGTGTACCGGCGCGCTGCTCTCGGGCGGCGGCGTGCCGCAGGTCCTGTCGATCCTGGCGGACTTCGCGGCCAACCCGGTGTTCCTGGAGACCCCGGACGGCCAGCTGCTGTACGCCGCCGCGGGCCCCGGTGAGGTGGGCGCCGACCCGCTCCAGGTGTGGGAGGGGCTGCGCGGCCAGCGCGAGTCCCGGGAGTCGGGGCCGCCGACGGGAGCGGTCCTGGTGGACGTGCCCGGCGGTGGCCCCGGCGCCGGCGCGGTACGGGCCCGGCTCGTCCTGCTCGCCGTCGCCGGACCGCTGCTGCCGGTCCACCGGATGGCGGCCGAGCGGGCCGCGGGCATCCTCGCGGTGGTACTGATGCAGGCCCGCCAGGAGGAGGAGCTGGCGGCGCGCGGGCGCGGCGACTTCCTGACCGACCTCGCCGAGGGCCGGATCACCGCCGAGGACGCGCCCGCGCAGGCGAAGGTGCTGGGCTTCCGGCCGGGCGAGGGCCCGCTGCTGCCGGTGGTGATGCGGCTGACGGCGGACCTGTCCGGCTCCTCCCCCACCGGCACCTGGGCGGTCCTGGCCCGCGCGGTCCTGGAGGAGCTGTCCTCGGTGGGCGTGCCGGTGCTGCTGGGCGTACGGCCGGTGGAGGGCCGGGTGCCGCTGCTGCTCGGACTGCGCTCGGAGTCGGAGCGCCACGCGGTCGCCGACCGGGTGGCGGCGGCGCTGCGGGCGGGCGTGGAGCGCGCCGGGCTCGCCCGGGCCGGGGCGCCGCCGGTGGTGGTGGTCGCGGCGGCCGGCGGCTGGGCGGCGGCCTCGGCGGGGCTGCGGCACGCGGCCGAGACGGCGGCGGCGGCCCAGGGCCTGTCCGAGCGCCCCTGGTACGACGCCCGCCGCCTCGACATCGACCTGCTGCTGTGGCGACTGCGCGAACACCCGGACCTGGCGGCGTTCGTGGAGCGCGCCATCGGCCCGCTGCGCACCCACGACGCGGCCTCGCGCCCGCCGCTGCTGCCGACCCTGGAGACCTATCTCGCGCACGCCGGCCGCAAGGCGGAGACCGCCCGCGAGCTGCACCTCAACCGCCAGACGCTCTACAACCGGCTCGCCCGGATCGCGGAGCTGCTCGGCACGGACCTGGACGACCCGCAGACCGTCCTGGCGCTCTCCCTCGCCCTGCGGGCCCGCCGCCACGTGCCTCAGTGACCCTGCCGCTGCGTCAGCTCGTCGTACACGCTGAGCACCTGCGCCACCGTCTCGTCCTCGGTGGGCCACTCCGCCGCCTGGACGAGCCCGGCCGCGGCGAGCTCGCGGCGCCGATCGGGGTCGGTGAGCAGCCGCGCCACCGCGTCGCCGAGCGCCACCGCGTCGCCGTACGGCACCAGCTCGGCCGCGTCCCCCACCAGCTCCGGCACACCGCCCACGGCGGTCGCCACCAGCGGAACGCCGAGCCGCAGCGCCTCCTGGGCCAGCAGCGAGCGCCCCTCCCAGCGGCTGGCGAGCACGGCCGCGTCGGCGGCGGCCAGCAGTTCACTGACGTCGTCGCGCCGCCCCAGCAGCTTCACCGGCAGCGCCTCGGCCTCGATGCGCCGCCGGAGCGCGGCCCGCAGCCGCCCCTCCCCCGCGATCACGAGCAGCGGTACGGGATCGAGCGCCTTCCAGCGGTGGGCGGCGTCCAGCAGCACGTCGTAGCCCCGGTGTTCGACCAGGCTGCCGACCGCCATCAGCAACGGCCGGTCCACGGCGCCGAGTTCGGCCCGGGCCTTGCCGTCCGGGGCGGGCGCGGGGGGACCGGGCACCGCGACCGCGGCCAGCCGGGCGTCCCGGGCACCGTGCCGCCGGGCCCGGTCGACCAGGTCGGAGGAGGCGCCGAGCACCACCGCGGCGCCGCGGGCGGCCCGCCGTTCCAGCATCCGCAGCACCCGGTGCTGGGCCCCGTCGGCGCAGGAGCTGGTGTGCCAGGTGACGACGAGGGGGACCGCGCGCCGCCCGCCGAGGGCGAGGGAGCTGCGCACCGCCGCGTGCAGCCCGTGCGCGTGCACCACGTCCGCGCCCGCGCAGACCGCCCGCAGGGCGCCTAGGGCCACCGGGTCGCCGCGCCGGGGCACCGCGACGAAGTGGGCGCCCGCGCCCCGGAAGTCGAACTCCCGCTCCAGCGCGGCCGGAGCGCAGACGGTGACCCGGACGCCCCGCGCGGCGAGTCCCGCCGCCAGCGAGCGGACATGCGCGCTGCTGCCCGCGCTGCCGCCGCCCAGCACTTGGACCGTACGCAGCTGTGACACGTGAACAGGCTCCCGGGTCGGCGGTGGGCCGGTGTGGACCCCGGCCAAGGATGCCAGCCCGTACGGGCGTTCCGGCCCCGTCCGGACGTTTCCCCGTGTCGGCGGGCGGCGGGCCACGCCCGGGGACCACCCCCACGGGTGAACCGTCCCGGGGCGGTTCACCCGGCCGGGACGCGGCGGCTCAGCTCTCCGCGCGTGCCGTCGCCAGCAGCTCCTCCGCGTGGGCCCGGGCCGTCTCGGAGTCCTCCTGGCCCGCCAGCATCCGGGAGAGCTCCCGGACCCGGTCCTCGCCCTCCAGGACGGTGACGCCGGACCGGGTGACGGAGCCGTCGTTGGTCTTCTCCACCAGCAGCTGGCGGTCCGCGAAGGCCGCGACCTGGGGCAGATGGGTGACCACGACGACCTGCGCCGACTTGGCGAGCTTCGCCAGCCGCCGGCCGATCTCGACCGCCGCCCGGCCGCCGACGCCCGCGTCGACCTCGTCGAAGAGGTACGTGGGCACCGGGTCCGTCCCGGCGAAGACGACCTCGACCGCGAGCATCACCCGGGAGAGCTCACCGCCCGAGGCGCCCTTGGCGATCGGCCGCGCGGGGGCGCCCGGGTGCGGGGCGAGCAGCAGCTCCACCTCGTCCGCGCCGGTCGGCCCGTACGCCACGGTCCGCCCGCCCACCTCGACGCCCTCGGCGTCCTCCACCTGCCGTACCGCGAACGACACCCGGGCGTGCGGCATCGCCAGCGACGCCAGCTCGGCCGTCACCGCGTCCGCGAACCGGGCCGCGGCCTCGGTGCGGGCGTCGGTCAGCTCCTGGGCCAGGACGGACAGCTCCCGGCGCAGCCCGTCGCGCTCGGCGGCCAGCTCGCCGATCCGGTCGTCGTCGCCGTCCAGCTCGGTCAGCCGGGCCGCGCCCCGCTGCGCCCAGTCGAGGACCGCCGCCATGTCGTCGCCGTACTTGCCGTACTTACGAGTGAGCGCCGTCAGCGCCGCCCGCCGCTCCTCCACGGCCGCGAGACGCAGCGGGTCGGCGTCGAGGTCGTCCGCGTATCCGGCGAGCTCGCCCGCCACGTCGCCCAGGAGGATCCCCACCTCGCCGATCCGCTCGGCGAGCGCGGCCAGGGCGGGGTCGTGCGACCGTACGGCCTCCAGGGCCCGGTGCGCGCCCGCGACCAGGGTGGTCGCGTCGACGCTCTCCGGGTCCTCGGGGTTGCCCGCGAGCGCGGAGTGGGCCAGGGCCGCGGCCGACGCCAGCGCCTCGGCGTGGCCGAGCCGCTCGGCCTCCGCCGCGAGTTCGACGTCCTCGCCGGCCAGCGGCTCGACCGCCGCGATCTCGTCGAGCCCGAACCGCAGCAGATCGGCCTCCTGCGCCCGCTCGCGCGCCCGCGTGGTCAGCTCCTCCAGCTCCCCGGCGACGGCCCGCAGCCGCCGGTAGGCCTCCGCGTACTTGGCCAGCGGCCCGGCCACGGCGTCCCCGGCGTACCGGTCGAGGGCCTCGCGCTGCCGGGCGGGCCTGAGCAGGCCCTGCTGGTCGGTCTGGCCGTGGACGGCCACGAGCTCGTCGGCGATCTCCGCGAGCACGCCGTTGGGTACGGAGCGCCCCCCGAGGTACGCCCGTGAGCGGCCCTCCGCCGAGACGGTACGGCTGACCAGCAGCGCGCCCTCGTCGAGCTCGGCCCCGGCCTCCTCGGCGCGGATCGCCGCGGTGGCGCCGGGGCGCAGCGCGATCCGCCCCTCGACGACCGCCGCCTTGGCGCCGATCCGCACCAGGGCGGGGTCGGCCCGTCCGCCGAGCAGCAGCCCCAGACTGGTGACGACCATGGTCTTGCCCGCGCCGGTCTCGCCGGTCACCGCGGTGAACCCGGGCGACAGCTCGACGACAGCGTCGTCGATGACCCCGAGCGACCGTATCCGCATCTCCTCCAACACGCCCCCGACCTTACGAGGTCCCGGGCCCGGTGTGCGACGCACCCCACACGGTCACCCGCAGGG
>NZ_JBJHPC010001011.1:0-1311 GCF_045257485.1 Streptomyces sp. YS-3
CGCCCGCCCAGGGCCCGTACGCCGGACCCGCGTCGTAGTACGGACGGCGGCCCCCGTCCGTGTCGACCTGCCGTACCAGCGGGTCCTGCCCGTCCCGCAGGCGCGTCGCGTCGGCGAGGCAGACCGGGACCTCACGCGGGGCGCCGCCCGCCGGGGACCAGCTGGCGTCCTCGACCGAGGGGCCGTGGCGCGGGTCGAAGAAGCAGGGGGCGCGGCGCTCGGGCAGCGGCCGGTGCTCCCGGCGGGCGGCCAGGGTGGCGAGCGAGAACCGCCCGTCCTCCAGGGCCTGGGTGACCCCGCGCACGTCGGAGGGGTGCCGGGCCGCCGCCATCAGGGTCTTCGAGGTCTCGTACGAGTCGAGCGCGCGCTCGTAGTCGGCGCGCATGGCGTCGTCGGCGCCCGCCTCCGCCGGGTGGAAGTCGAGCCGGTCCAGCTCCTCGCCGAACGCGGTGATGTCCTCGTCCACGACCACCTGGAGCCGCCGCAGCGCGGCCCGCTCCTCCTCGGCCTTCCTCTTCCGGCTGCGCCGCACCAGGGCGTACGCGCCGGCGCCACCCGCCACGACGATCGCGCCCACGGCGATCAGCCCGGTGGTCGAGCCACCGCCGTCCTCATGGGATCCCGCGCCGCCGCCCCAGGAGGCGGGGGCGTGGCCGCGCAGCGTGGGCAGGGCCTGGTCCACGAACGCGTTCAGCTGGGTGGCGGCGTCCGCGGCGGTGCCCGGGGCCCGTACCGCGGTCTTCAGGTTCTCCACGGCCTGCGCCGACATGACCGTGCGGTCGGCGCCGGCGTTGAAGGCGTCGCCCAGGCGGACCGCGTACAGGCCGGTGACGCCGGTGTCCGTACGGAGGTTCTGCAGGAGGGTGGCCCTGGGGAACGCGGAGGTCGCGGGCAGCACGGCCACGAAGAGCGGCTTGTCGGCGTCCTTGATCTTCTTCGCCAGGGCGTCGGCCTGGGCGGCCGGGAGCTGCGCGGCGGCGCCCGGGTCGACGTACACCGGTGCCTTCCGCAGCGCGGCGGCGACCTCGCCGACTCCGGACGCGGCGGGCGCGGCGGTGGCGGTGGCCGTGGCCAGGGGGGCCAGCGCGAGGAGTGCGGCGGCGACGGACGCGAGCGGAACGCGGAGCCTCATGTTTCCGACGCTACCGGAGTCGCTCGCGAAACGGACAAACCTTCGGGGGCGAGAGCGGCCCCCGGCCCCCGCCGGCCCGCGGCCCGCTACTCCGGCGGCTCCACCCCGGCCCGGAGCAGTCCGTAGGTGTACGCGTCCTCCAGCGCCCCCCAGGAGGCCCGCTGGAGGACGCGTACACC
>NZ_JBJHPC010001012.1:0-1311 GCF_045257485.1 Streptomyces sp. YS-3
CCCCACGCCCACCCCCGCCCTGCCCCCGAGGGGCTCAGAGCGCCGCTATCGCCGCCGTCAGCTCACGGGCGAGCCCCGGAGTGTCGGCGCGTTCGATCCGTACGGCGTCGCAGTCCACCCACCGCGCGGCCTCCAGCAGGGCCTGCGCCATCGGGGCTATCGCCTTGGGCGTCTCCAGCGAGACCTGCTTGGCCACCAGGGTGCGGCCCTCGCGGGCCGGGTCGGCGCGGCCGAGCAGCCTGCCGCCCGCCAGCAGGGGCATCGCGAAGTATCCGTACACCCGCTTCGGCTTAGGGGTGTAGGCCTCCAGACGGTGGCTGAAGCCGAAGATCCGCTCGGTGCGCGCGCGGTCCCAGATCAGCGAGTCGAAGGGTGAGAGCAGCGTCGTACGGTGGCGTCCGCGCGGCTCGGTGGCCAGCGCCTGCGGGTCCGCCCAGGCGGCCTTGTCCCAGCCCTGGACGGTGACGGGAACCAGACCGGAGTCGGCGATCACCGCGTCCACCTGCTCGCCCCTGAGGCGGTGGTAGTCCGCGATGTCCGCGCGGGTGCCCACGCCGAGGGAGCGGCCCGCCAGCGCGACCAGTCGGCGCAGGCACTCGGCGTCGTCCAGCTCGTCGTGCAGATGGACGTCCGGAATGGCGCGCTCGGCCAGGTCGTACACCCGCTTCCAGCCGCGCCGTTCGACGCACACCACCTCGCCGTACATCAGCGCGCGTTCGACGGCGACCTTCGACTCCGACCAGTCCCACCACTCACCCTTGTTCTTGGCGCCGCCCAAGTCCGTCGCGGTCAGGGGGCCTTCGGCCCGCAGCTGCTTGATCACCTGCTCGTACGCCCCGTCCGGCAGGTCGTGGTGCCATTGCGGGCGGGTGCGGTAGGCGCGGCGGCGGAAGGCGAAGTGCGGCCACTCCTCCACGGGCAGGATGCAGGCGGCGTGCGACCAGTACTCGAAGGCGTGGGCGCCCGTCCAGTACGCCGACTCCACCGTCTTGCGGCCCACCGCGCCCAGTCGGGCGTACGGAATCAGCTCGTGTGACCGGGCGAGGACCGAGATCGTGTCGAGCTGGACCGCGCCCAGGTGCCGCAGCACGCCCCGGACCCCGCCCTTGCGGTCGGGCGCGCCCATGAAGCCCTGGGCGCGCAGGGCGATGCGACGGGCCTCGTCGGCGGAGAGTTGGGCGGTGGGGCGCGGCAGGCTGGTCATGCTCCGCACGATAGACGGCGGCACTGACAATCCACCGGGGTGCCGGCTCCCCGGGAAAGCGCCCGCGCCCGCCCCGCGCTCCGGGCGGCAGACCGTGACCCACCCCC
>NZ_JBJHPC010001013.1:0-1308 GCF_045257485.1 Streptomyces sp. YS-3
ACCCCTCCTCATGCAGGAGAATGTCCCGGTGAGCGATGTGACCCGACACGTACTGGTGCTGCCCGACCGCGACGCCGCCGACGAGGTGGCCGGGGAGCTCCCCGCCCGCTTCCCCGTGACCGAGGAGCCCCAGCTCGTACGCGACGCCCTGGCCGGCGAGGACGACGCCGAGGACGCCCAGTGGCTCGTCGTGGTCGAGGACCCGGACCACCGCCTGGACCCGGCGGCCCTGAACGAACTGGCCGAGGAGTACGAGGGCTGGCTGGAAGCCCCGTAATCACGTTCCCGACCGGCTGGAAGCCCAGTAACGAGGTCGAGGTCCCGGCCCTCACGGACTCCGCCCCAGCGGCACCGCCACCAACTCACTCCCCTCCCTGCTCTCCGCGCCGTCCCCGTCGCTGTCCTCGCCCCCGCTTCCCTTCCCCGTCACCGCGATGGCGCCATCCGTATCCGTACGCAGCACCCGCGCCCCGGACGAGACGAGCAAGGCCACCGTGGACGGCGCCGGATGGCCGTACGGGTTGCCCCTCCCCGCCGAGATCAACGCCAGCCTGGGCCGGATCGCCCGGAGCAGCGCGGGGTCCTGATGGGCCGAGCCATGGTGGGCGACCTTGAGGACATCCACCGGCGGCAGCTCCGGATGCGCCCGTAACAGCGCTTGCTGGGCGGGCGGTTCGAGGTCGCCGGGGAGCAGCAACGTCAGCCCGCCGGCCCGGACCAGCAGCGTGACGCTGGCGTCGTTCGGCCCGTCCGGTGTCATCGTCGGCGGTGGCAGCGGCCACAGCGCCTGCCAGGACAGGCCGCCCACGGACCGTCGCTCCCCCGGTTCCACCGGGACCACCGGCACCCCGGCCCGCGCGGCCGTCCTGCGGACGAACCGCGCCTGCTCCGGCGGTTCCTCGAACGTCGCCGTCTCGATCACCCCTACCGCCCGGCCCCGCAGCACCCCGGCCAGCCCCGCCACATGGTCGGCGTGGAAGTGGGTGAGCAGGAGCAGCGGAATCCGGGTGACGCCCAGCGCCCTGAGGCACTGGTCGGCCGGAACGGGGTCCGGTCCCACGTCGACCACCACCGCCGACCCGTCCCCGGTCGCCAGCACCGTCGCATCGCCCTGCCCCACATCGCACATCGCGAACGCCCAGCCCGGGGGTGGCCAGCCGGTGACGATCCTGGTCAGCGGGGCGGGGCGCACCACGGCGAGCAGCAGGAGCACCGCGCACGCGGTGGCCAGCCATGGATGGCGCGGCAGCCGTCTCACCAGCAGCACCGCACCGACCGTGACCCCGGCGAGCAGCACTCCCCCGCCCC
>NZ_JBJHPC010001014.1:0-1304 GCF_045257485.1 Streptomyces sp. YS-3
GGGTGGTGGGGCGGGCGAAGCTTTTTTCGAGGGTGCGGATGGTTTTCACATAGCCCTGGGTCTCCTTGTACGGCGGCACGCCCGCGTACTTGATGACCGCGTAGGACCCCGCGTTGTAGGCGGCCAGCATGTTGCTGCTCTGGTCCCCCGGCACGTTCTTGACGTATCCCGCCAGTTCGCAGTCGTACGAGGCGGCGGAAGGGATCGCGTCGGCCGGGTCCCAGATGTTCTTCTTGCCGTCGCCATTGCCGTCGATCCCGTGGGTGGCCCAGGTGCCGGGAATGAACTGGGCGATGCCGCGCGCGTCGGCCGGGCTCTTGGCCGCCGGGTTCCAGCCGCTCTCCTGGTACAACTGGGCCGCGAGCATCGCCGGGTTGAGAGCCGGGCACAGGTTCCCCCACTTCTGCACCAGCGGCTGGTACAGGGCGGGCACCGCCCCCTTGGCCAGCCCGACCGACTTGCCCGCGCCGGACCCGGAGTTCAGCCCGGCCGCCGCCGAGTACGTGCCCACGACGAGCAGCGCGACGAAGCCCACGCCCGCCCCTGTCGCGACGCCTCCGGCCACCAGGTATTTACGCACCCCTCAACCCTCCCCCATTCGGGCCCGGTTCACCGCCTACTTCACTCGGAAGCCAGAACACGCGATGCTCGCGTAGTCCGTCGGACTGCTCCTGACGTGGTAGAAGACGACCGTCCAGTCCCCGGGGTCGTTGGCGACCGGGATGGCGTCTTCGGTTCTGCCCCCGAAGTGGCTGGTGTAGTCGTCCGGATACGTCAGCTCGATGAACTCACCGGACTTCCACTTGCGGTAGATGTCCACCGGTCGGCTGGTGTAGCCGATGGACTTGTTCTCCATCGTGAGATCCACGAAGGGCTTGCCCGTGCCGGGATCGATCTCGTGCGGCGGCTTCACCCCGACGGAGATGTAGTACGGAGCGGGTTTGGCGTCCTTCAGCTCGGCATCCTTCATCCGCATCACGATTTTGGCCTTCTTCGCGACGTACGGAAGGTTCTGGTCGGCGGAATCCTCGACCGCCGTCTGGAACTCGGCGGGTGTATTGCCCTCCCCGCCGATGGTCCGGCACTCACCGACTCCGTGCGAGGCGGTGACGGGGTCCTTGGACAGCGTCCAGTAGTCGCGCGAGACCCGGTTGTTCTCGATGTACTTCGGCGGCTGCTGCGCTGCCCCGGAGCCGCCCGAAGCGGCGGGCGAGGTTCGGCCGGACGGCTTGCCCGACGGCCCGGCCGACCCCGAGGCCCTGGCCTTGGCCCCGTCCCCCTCCCCACCCGGCAACCCCTGGAAC
>NZ_JBJHPC010001015.1:0-1295 GCF_045257485.1 Streptomyces sp. YS-3
GTTCATCGCCCCCATGGCGCCCGTCGGCATCTTCGGCACGCTCGACGCGAAGTCGCACGGCGCGGTGGCCCTGGTCTACCTCGTGTCCACGGTCGCCATGGCGTTCACCGCTTCCAGCTACGCCCAGATGGTGCGCGTCGTCCCGCAGGCGGGCTCGGTCTTCGCCTACGCGCGCGTGGGGCTCGGTGAGGGGGCCGGGTTCGTCGCGGGGTGGATGGCGATGCTCGACTACCTGCTGATCCCGGCCGTCGCGTACCTCTTCTCGGGGATCGCGATGCACGCGCTGGTCCCGGAGGTGTCCCGGTGGGTGTGGACCGCGCTGGCCGTGGTGGTCACGACCGCGCTCAACCTCTGGGGCGTACGGGCGGCGGCGCGGGTCGGGTTCGCGGTGCTGGCGATGGAGATCGCCGTCCTGGTGGTGTTCGTGGTCGCCGCGTCCGTCGTGCTCGTACGGGACGGGGCGCGGCGCGACTGGCTGTCGCCGCTGGCCGGGGACGCGGGGTTCTCGCTCGCGGCGGTGCTCGGCGCGGTCTCGGTGGCGGTGCTCTCGTATCTGGGCTTCGACGCGATCGCCTCCTTCGCGGAGGAGGTGACGGGGGGCTCGGAGAAGGTCGCGCGCGCGGTGCTGTTCTGTCTGGCGTTGGCGGGCGTGCTGTTCGTGGCGCAGACGTATCTGGCCGCGCTCCTGGAGCCGACGCCGTCGGCCGCGCTGGCGGCCGATCCCGGCCGGCAGGGTTCGGCCTTCTACGACACCGTAGAGGCGTCCGTCGGCACCTGGCTGCACGACCTGGTGGCGGTGAGCAAGGCGATCGGGGCGGCGTTCGCGGCGCTGGCGGGGCAGGCCGCGGCGGGGCGGCTGGTGTTCGCGATGGCGCGCGAGCGGCGGCTGCCGAAGGTCCTGGCGCGTACGGACTCGGGCGTACCGCGCGCGGCGCTGCTGGTGGCGGCGACGGTGACGCTGGTCGCCGCGGTCTGGGCGGCCCGGCGCGACGACGGCATGGACCATCTGGTGTCGGTGGTCGACATGGGCGCGCTGACCGCGTTCCTGCTGCTGCACGCCTCGGTGATCGGCTGGTACGCGGTACGGCGCCGCGAGGGCGCGCCGGACTGGCTGACGCATGTGGTGCTGCCGCTGCTCGGCGCGGCGGTGATCGTGGCGGTGATGTGGGAGGCGACCCGTACGGCGCAGGTGGTCGGGCTCGTCTGGCTGGTGCTGGGGATCGGGGTGCTGATGGTGCAGGGGGCGGAACGGTTCGGCCGGGTGCGCTAGCCGGGCACCGGCCGCGCGTTCGGGG
>NZ_JBJHPC010001016.1:0-1290 GCF_045257485.1 Streptomyces sp. YS-3
ACCCCGAGCCCCGTCCCCGCCAAGGGGCGCGGGGAACTGCGCGACCGGCCCACCACCGCCCGCAGACGAACACCGGGCCCGATAAGGGGCGCGGGGAACTGCGCGAGCAACCCACCACCGGCCCGCAGACGAACCCCGGGCAAACAGGGGCGCGAGCAACCCACCACCGGCCCGCAGACGAACCCCGGCCAAAACGCGGCGCGGGCCGCGCGCGGTCGCTACAGCCAGCCCGCGAACTCCAGCAGCAGCTCCGCGTCCTGGGTCCGGCCCGCCGCCCTCGCCCGGAGTCCCGACTCCACCGCTCGGAACAGCGTCCAGCCGTGCAGCCGCGTCGGGTCGACATCCAGCGCGTCCGCGAGTTTGTTCACCCGGCGACGCGCGACCGACGCGCCGCTGGGGGCCGCGATCAGGTCCTCCACCCGGTCGCGCACCAGCCGCGCCAGGTCGTAGGCCCGTTCGCCCACCAGCGGCTCCGGGCCCACCGTCAGCCACGGGGAGCGCTCCGCCGAAAGCACCTTGCTCTGGCGGAAGTTGCCGTGGAGGAGCAGCTCCTCCGGCGGGGCGGCCGTCAAGGCGTCGCGGGCCGTCAGGGCCGCCTCCGCCAGCGGCGCCAGCTCCGACGGCAACTCCCCCCGCATCGGCACCGACTGACGCTCCGTCCGCTGTGCCGCCGATTCGAACGCGTGGCCCGCGGGCGGCTCCACCCACAGCCGGCGCAGCGTCCCCGCCGCCTCCAGCAGCGCCTTCGCCTCGGGCAGCGAGCGCAGGGACACCTCGGGGTGCAGACGCTCCAGCAGCAGGGAGTCCTCGGGGCCGTCCGTCTCCAGGAGCCGCGCCGCGCCCCAGCCGGCCCAGTGCTCCAGTGCCGCCCGCTCCAGCTCCGGACGCGCCTCGGCGGGCGCCAGCTTCAGGGCCGCGGGAGTACCGTCCTGCCGCCGTACGAGCAGGACCAGGCTGCTGCGGCCACCGGGCGCCTGCACCCGTTCCACCGTCAGCCCACGCCCCGCCACCGCCGCGTCCGCGAGCCCGGGCAGTTGCCCCAGCCAGCGCGTGGCGACGGCGTCCCCGTACGTCTCGCCGAGCGCGCGCACCAGCCGCTCAGGCGGTTCGAAAGCCATACGTGCGTCGTCCCTTGGTCAGCTACCGGTCGGGCCCGGACGTTCGGCGAGACGTACGGGGACGCCGTCGCCACGCGCTGGCTGGGGCAACTGCCCGGGCTCGCGGACGCGGCGGTGGCGGGGCGTGGGCTGACGGTGGAACGGGTGCAGGCGCCCGGTGGCCGCAGCAGCC
>NZ_JBJHPC010001017.1:0-1287 GCF_045257485.1 Streptomyces sp. YS-3
GAGCGAGACCACGCCCAGCACCCCGGCCGTCACCGGCACCCCGGCCCCCGCCGCCAGCCATCCCGCGAGCGGGTACGTCAGCAGCCAGCAGCCGTGGGAGAGCGAGAACTGGGCGGCGAACGCGGCCGGCAGGTCGGCGGCGGGCGTGCAGCGGCGGATCAGCCGGCCGCCGGGGGTCAGGACCGCCGAGCTCGCCGCGCCGATCGCCGCCCAGGTCGCCAGCAGCCCGGCCCAGCTCCAACTGCCCGCCGGGACAAGGGTGGTGAGGGCCACCGCGACCAGGACGCCCGGCAGGGCGTAGGCCGCCGGGAGCATCACCGCGCGGTCGCTCGCCCGGGACAGCAGCCGGGGGAGCCACAGGGCGGCGGCGATGGAGCCGGCGCCGTACGCGCCGAGGGCCAGCGAGACCGCGCCGGCGGGTTCGTGGAAGTGGCCGCGCACCACGACCACCGTGTTGACGAAGACCATCGCGCCCGCCGCAGCCACCGCGAGGTCGAGGGCGAGCAGGGCCCGCAGCCGCGGCTCCGCCCAGAACAGCCGGGTCCCGGACGCCGCCTTGGCGTACGCGCCCCCGGTGCGCGCCACCGGCGCCTGCCGGGGCAGCACGGCCGACACCACCAGGGCCGCGGAGGCCAGGAAGCCCAGGGTCGTGCCCGCGAAGAGCCAGTGGTAGGAGACCGCGGTCAGCAGCAGGGCCGCCAGCGCGGGGCTCAGGAGGCTCTCCAGGTCGTACGCGAGGCGGGACATGGACAGCGCGTGGGTGTAGTCGCGCTCGGCGGGCAGGACGTCGGGCACGGTCGCCTGGAAGACCGGGGTGAAGGCGGCGGAGGCCGCCTGGAGCAGGAAGATCAGGGCGTACACCTGCCAGACCTGCGAGACGAACGGCAGGGTGAGGGCCACGCCCGCGCGGGTCAGATCGCTCGCCACGAGCAGGGCGCGGCGCGGGACGCGGTGGGCGAAGGCGCCCACGAGCGGGGCGACGCCGACATACGCCACCATCTTGATCGCCAGCGCGGTGCCGAGGACGGCCGAGGCGTGGCCGCCCGCCATGTCGTAGGCGAGCAGGCCGAGCGCGACGGTGGCGAGGCCGGTGCCGAGGAGCGCGACGACCTGCGCGGTGAACAGGTGGCGGTAGGTGCGGTTGCGCAGTACGGACAGCATGGGATCCGTCCCGGGGGCACGAGAGGGTGCGGGGATCACCATCGTAACCAATGCGTGCGTACCTATGCACATGTTCTTTGGGTGTCGGCCCGTGCGGCGGGGGTGCCGGGCGGGTCAGTCGTGCGG
>NZ_JBJHPC010001018.1:0-1284 GCF_045257485.1 Streptomyces sp. YS-3
CCCTGCCCGTCCTTCTCGAAGCCGTCATCGGCGTCGGCGGCGGTCGGGGAGCCGGTGCCGGCCCGGGCCCCGGGGGCGTCGGCCGCTCGCGCGTTGGTTCCCTCCCGGCCGTCGCCTGTCCCGTCCGGCACCCCGCCTCACTCCGCCAGCGGGTCGAGGACCATCGGCTCGATGTGGCCGTCCAGCATCGCGCCCAGGCCCAGGATGGCGCAGACGTCCGGGCGTTCGGCGATGACCACCGGCATGCCCGTCGCCTTGCGCAGCATCTGGTCCAGCCCCGGCAGCAGGGCGCTGCCGCCGACCATCATGATCCCCCGGTCCGCGAGGTCCGCGACGAGATCCGGGGGACAGTCGCGCAGCACTTTGCCGATGCCGTCGAGGACGGCGGTCAGCGGGGTGTGGATCGCGTTGCGTACGGCCGCGGTGTCGACCCGGACCGAGCGGGCGAGGCCGGTGGCGACGTCGCGGCCGTGGATCTCGGTGGAGGTGGGGCCGTGCGGGGTCAGGCCGTTGCCGCTCAGGGCGATCTGGAGGGGGCGTACGGACTGGCTCGGCAGCATCAGCTCGTGCTGGTGGCGCAGGTGCTGGATGACGGCGTGGTCGATGGCGTCGCCGCCGACGGGGATCCGCTGGGCGGTGACGATCGCGCCGAGCGAGAGCACCGCGATCTGCGTGGTGGCCGCGCCGCACACCATGATCATGGTGGCGGTCGGCTGCTCCACCGGGAGTCCGCAGCCGACGGCCGCCGCGATCAGGGTGTCGACCAGCTCGACCCGGCGGGCGCCGAGACCCACCAGCGTCTCGACGGTCGCGCGCTGGGCGAGCGGGTCGGCCTCGTGTGGGGTGCTGGCGGCGGCGCGCAGCCGGGGCTTGCGCCGCAGCTGGCGCCGGAGCTTCTCGCCGATCAGATGGCGCAGCATGCGCTGGGCCATCTCGATGTCGACGACGGTGCCGCCGGAGACGGGCCGGACTACGCGGATGTAGTCGGGCGTACGGCCCGTCATCTTCTCGGCGAACGTGCCGACGGCGATCAGCGCGCCGGTTTGGGTGTTGACGGCCGCGACGCTGGGTTCGTCGACGACGAGTCCCAGCCCCTTGACGAATACGCGCGTCCTCGCGGCCCCGAGGTCGACGGCTACATGGCAACGGCGCAACTGTTCCAGACTGACGGTCACGGCGATCCTCCCGAATGGGGTGCTTGATCGAATCGTCCGGCCCCCGGGGGCGCGGCGCGCGCCGGGCTGAGCCGGTCGGGCGTCGGCTGACTGAGTGCCAGGGGGTTGT
>NZ_JBJHPC010001019.1:0-1276 GCF_045257485.1 Streptomyces sp. YS-3
CGTCCGCCTTGGCCAGCCGCTCCGCGAGCTCGCGCTTCAGCGAGCCCGGCGAGAACCGCATGGTCGCGCCGCTCTCGATGTCCCCGCCCCCGAACGGCCGCGGCTTCCGCTCCGGCGCCGGCTTCCGCTCCGGCTCCCGTTCCGGAGGCGGCCGTCGAGCCGCAGCCGTTCGGGGGCGGGGACATCGAGAGCGGCGCGACCATGCGGTTCTCGCCGGGCTCGCTGAAGCGCGAGCTCGCGGAGCGGCTGGCCAAGGCGGACGCGGCCAAGGCGGACGCGGCGGCGGCCTCGGAGGCCGGGACGGATGCGGGTACGGACACGAGTACGGGTACGGCTACCGGTACGGGTACCGATGAGGCGCCCCCTGCCCTCGTGGCCGAGACCGCTCCCGTAGCGGAAACGGCTCCCGCGCCCGGGCCGGTCGTGGACGACGAGCCCGTCGCCGCGGCCGTCGAGGACGGGGCCGAGCCCGGGGCGAGCGTTGCCCAGGACGCGGACAGCGAGAGCGAGGCCCATGCCGGGGCCGCTGCCGGGGCCGACACCGACGCCGACCGTACGGGCCGGCCCGAGCCCGAGGCCGCGGCCTCCGGTCCGGAAGGCTCCGAGGGCACGACGGCGGACACCGACGAGCCTGCGGGCGAACCGGAGCCCGCCGCCACCCCTGCGCCTGCCTCTGCCCCCTCCGTTGTCGCGGCTGCCGATGCCGCTGAACCGGGCGATGGCATCTCGACCGCCTCGGCCGCGCCGGCCGCGCCCGCCGACCAGAGCACCGGCGAGCCCGCCGACTCGGGTGACTACGTGACCGCCGCGCCGCTGGCGGCCCCCGCCGCTCCCGCCGAGCCGGTCGACGCCGTACCCGCCGGCGTGGACGCGACACCGCAGGACGCGGCTCCGCAGGATGCCGCGCCCCAGGACGCCGTACCGCAGGACGCCCCGGTTGCCCCGGTCGTCCCGGCCGAGCAGCCCTGGGCCGCGCAGGCCCAGCAGCCCGGCCCGCAGCCCGGGCTGCCGCCGTTGCCGCCCGCGTACCAGCCGGCCGCGCCCGCAGCGGCGCCGCAGTGGCCCGTACCGGCGTATCAGCCGCAGCCGCAGCCGCAGGCCGGGCAGCCCGGGTGGCCGTTGCCGCAGGGCGACCAGCCGCCGGTCCCGGGCACGCCGAACGTTCCGGCGCAGCATCCCCAGCCGCCGACCGGCCAGCCGGGCTTCCCGGCACCCCAGCCCAACGCACCGGCCCCGGCCCCGCAGGGTGGCTACGGCTTCCCGCAGCCGGGCACAC
>NZ_JBJHPC010001020.1:0-1270 GCF_045257485.1 Streptomyces sp. YS-3
CTCCGACCCCAGCACCCCCGGCATCCTCGGCAAAACCCACCGCGCGCTCAGCATCGGCACCATCGCCGTCGTCGTCCTCATCGCCTTCGAGGCGACCGCCGTCGGGACCGCCATGCCCGTGGCGGCGCGGGAGCTGGACGGGGTGTCGCTGTACGCGTTCGCGTTCTCCGCGTACTTCACCACCAGCCTGTTCGGCATGGTCGTCGCCGGGCAGTGGGCCGACCGGCGCGGGCCGCTCGGGGCGCTGGCGGTCGGGATCGCGGCGTTCGGGGCGGGGCTGCTGCTGTCCGGGACCGCGGTGAACATGTGGACGTTCATCGGCGGGCGGGCCGTGCAGGGGCTCGGCGGCGGGCTGGTCATCGTGCCGCTGTACGTCGTGGTTGGGCGCGCCTACCCCGAGCACATGCGGCCCGCGATCATGGCCGCCTTCGCGGCGAGCTGGGTGGTGCCCTCGGTGGTCGGGCCGCTGGCCGCCGGCAGCGTCACCGAGCACCTCGGATGGCGGTGGGTGTTCGTGGGCATTCCCGTACTCGTCGTCTTCCCGCTCGCGCTCGCGCTGCCCGCCATCCGCCGGATGGCCTCCGGGCCCGCCGACCCGGACGCGCCCGCCCAGCCCTTCGACCGCCGCCGTATCCGGCTCGCGCTGATGATCTCGCTGGGGGCCGGGCTGCTCCAGTACGCCGGGCAGGACCTCCGCCCGCTCTCGCTCCTGCCGGCCGTGGCCGGCGCCGCGCTGCTGGTACCCGCCGTCGCGGGGCGGCGCGCGCTGCTGCCGCGCGGTACGTACCGCGCGGTGCGGGGGCTGCCGTCCGTCGTACTGCTCCGGGGGATCGCGGCGGGGTCGTTCATCGCGGCCGAGTCGTTCGTACCGCTGATGCTCGTGACGCAGCGGGGGATGTCGCCGACCATGGCCGGGCTGTCGCTGGCGGTGGGCGGGGGGACGTGGGCGCTCGGCTCGTACGTGCAGGCGCGGCCGTGGGCCGAGCCGTACCGGGAGCGGCTGATGGTGGTGGGGATGCTGATGGTCGCCTCCGCCATCGCGGCGGCGCCGAGCGTGCTGGTCTCGTGGGTGCCGGTGTGGGTGGTGGCGGTTGCCTGGGGCGTGGGGTGCTTCGGCATGGGCATGGTCATCGCCGCGACGAGCGTGCTGCTGCTGAAGCTCTCGGCGCCGGAGGAGGCGGGGACGAACTCCGCCGCCCTCCAGATCTCGGACGGCTTGTCGAACGTGCTGCTGCTCGCGGGCGGCGGGGCGGCATTCGCGGCGCTGGGC
>NZ_JBJHPC010000103.1:0-16432 GCF_045257485.1 Streptomyces sp. YS-3
GGCCGCGGTGCGGGCGGTCCGCGCGGCCAGCAGGGTCAGGGCCTCCCCGGCGAGGGTGCGCATGGACATGAGATCCGCGGCGAGGTGCGAGACGCAGAAGGCCGCCAGCACGGGTACGTGGTCGGTGACGACGACGAGCGCCCGCAGCGGCGGCCCGTTCCGTAGGTCGAACGCCCTGTCCCGTATCCGGCGCCGCCAGGCCTCGTAGACGAATTGCGCGCTCTCGCCGGGCCCGGTGGCGCATATCTGCGCCTCAAAGGAACCGGACCGTGCGACGGCCTGGACGAGACCGTCGTCCGCGTCATGGAAAAACGCCGTGCGCAGGGACTCGTGTCGGGCGACGAGTTCTCCGCACACGGCGAGAACGTCTTCCACGGTTCCGTGACCGGGAAGAACAACCTCGTGGCAGAAATCGTAGAAGGCACTGTCGGGCATTTCACGGCGGATCAGGTCCCACATGTGGCGCTGGGCACAGGTGGCCGGTGCCGTGGCCGAACGATGGCCGTAAAAGGGGACGTGACGTGTCTCGAATTTTTCCACGGCAGGATTTCCTCCGGTCGACACCCTGGGGCTTTCGCGTTTTCACGCTAGCCGGGGAATCCCACGAAGAAGACCTGCCCATTGGGGCATGGCCGGACGGGCAGGGCGCCGGTCCGCGGCGGCGTGTACCGCCGGTCGCGGCGCGGCCCGTTCCGGTGCGCTCGGCCGGGGGTGCCGGCCGTCGGAGGCGGTCGTCGGGTCAGCAGTGCCGGCCGTCGGCCAGGAAGCGCGCTCCCGGCTCCGCCTCCTCACCGGCGAGGCGCCCGGCGGGCACCGGGAGGCGGACATCGGCTCCGGCCCCGGCGTGCTGGACCCGTACGACACGGCGGTCGGTGGTGCCCTGATCCGGCCGCGTCGTGCTGATCAGGCCCGCGTGGATGGCCAGGACCACGGCGGCCGTCCGGTTCGGCGCGCCGAGCTTGAGCAACAGGCTGGCCACGAGCCGTTTGACGCCATGGCTGGTGATCTCCAGGCGCCGGGCCATCTGTTTGTTGCTCAGCCCTTCGGCGAGCAGCAGCAACGCCTCGGTCTCGCGGGCGGTGACAGCGATGTCACCTCTGCCGTGGGGAAGGCGGGTCGCGCCGGCGCGGTCCATCAGGGCGCGGGCGACGGGGGCGGGCATGGGCACTTCACCGGCGGCCATGCGGCGCAGGGTGCTGTCCACGGCCGCCGCGCTCAGACCCCCTTGCATCAGGAACCCGTCGGGCGCCGGTGGGCCGGTCAGCATCGCTTCGTCGGGATCGGCGTGGCCCAACAGCACAAGCGTGCTCGGCAGGGGGGATCTGACATCGTCGAGCAAGTCGGCATGGGCGTCGTAGTCGGTCCTGGCGACGACGAACACGTCGACGCGACCGGAGCCCAGCACCTGGCGCGCCTCGCGTCGGTCGGCACAGTGCCGGGCCTCGCACACGAGGGCGGCCTCCGACAGGGCGGCCTGCAGTTCCTGGCGCGCCACGCGGTCGTGGACAAGTGTCGCGACGACCAGCCGCCGCGACGGGGTGGGGGGTTTGCATGCTAAATCGCTCACCGTACTCCTCCGGATCAAGGCTGTAAGTGGGCATTCCCCGGACGCGGTGACCGTATGCGTCCGGACTAATTCGCCACCGTCGACTCATGTCGCGAATTTGCCTTGACTATAACAACAGGGACTCAGGAGAACCAGTACCATCCGGCCAATTGCCCCAACAACGAGCCATCATCCGATTTTACAGACCAACAAAGTTAATAAACCGAACAGATCATGCCATTCAGGACATGGCGTGGACATGACCTCCACGGTCGAGATATCGAACTTTACCGGCCACCCGGCCGCCCGCCCCGGTTTCGTTTTTCGCAAAAAACAGCTAACTTCCCCTCCTGACGCACCCGTTACCCGTCCGGCTGCCGATCCTGCCCGAAAGGGCACGCCGGAGGAGCCGGAAATACCGGAAGCCTGCCCGAAAAAACATCCGCGGCGGCTCCCGTCACGGCGTCGCATTCCCGTGGGTAATTCACCGCCCCGAGGAACAGCCCGAGGACGACCCCAGGAGCAGAGGGAGCACCGAACCGTTGACCGCCCACACCGCCGGCTCCGTGACACCGCACGGGAGAGACCGATGACCACCGATACCGCCGCGCAGACCCGTTCGACGTCCGCACCGGCGCCGGCCACCGGACCCGAGATGGCCGTGGGCCCCTGGCTCCGCCTGCATATGCGTCACTTCCGCCGGCACATCGCCGTCCATCTGGCCGGAAGCCTGCTCTGGCAGACCCTCACCGCGGCCCTCCCCCTGGTCATCGGGCTGGCCTTCGACGCCGTACTCAAGAAGAACGGGCAGGAACCGGACCTCGGGGCCCTGCACGCCGTATGCGCCGCCCTGCTCGGCCTGGTCCTCGTCCGGGGCATCTGCGGCATCGCCTCCACCTACGCCCTGGAGGCCTTCGCCAGCGGTCTGGAACGCGACGCGCGGGCGGGCGTGTTCGCCAGCATGCTCCGCAAGAAGCAGGGCTTCTTCAACCGGCACCGCACCGGCGACCTGTCCACCCGCGCCACCGGCGACGCAGAAGCCCTCGGACTCATGGTGTCGCCGGGCTTCGACATGACCCTCGACATGGCGCTCAACACCCTGATCCCCCTGGTCTTCATCGCGGCCGTCGACTGGCGGCTCCTGCTCTCCCCCGGCATCTTCGTCGTCCTGTTCGTGATCGCCCTCATGGATCACGGGCGCCGTCTCGAACCGGTCTCCGACCTCACCCGCGAGGAGTTCGGCGCGATGTCCGCCCAGGCCGCCGAGAGCATCACCGGGATCGAGGCGGTCGAGGCGACCGACGGAGCCGACCGCGAGCAGGACCGCTTCCGCCGGACCGCCACGGCCTACCGGGACGCCGCCGTGCGCCAGGCACACGTACAGGCCCTGTCCTTCCCCCCGCTGCTGCTGGCGGTGGCCACCGCGGCAACCCTGCTCCACGCCGTCCTCCTGCTGCGCGACGGCTCACTGAGCATCGGCCAACTGGTCGCCGTCCTCGGCCTGATGAGCAGTCTGCGCGCCCCCACCCAGCTCGCCTCCTTCAGCATCGGGCTCATCTTCTTCGGGTTCTCCGGAGCACAACGCATCCTGGAGATCATCAACGACCGGGCGGGAGAGGACGAGGAAGGAGGCCGGCACACGGCGGCCATCACCGGCGAGGTCGTCTTCGACAACGTCACCTTCGCCTACGGCAACGGCAAGCCCGTCCTGCACGACATCTCCTTCCGCGCCGCCCCGGGCACCACCGTCGCAATCGTCGGCGCCACCGGCAGCGGCAAGTCGACCCTTCTGCACCTGCTCAACCGCACCTATGTACCCACCGGGGGAAGCGTCCTCGTCGACGGTGTGGCCACCACCGCCTGGGACCCGAAGGCGCTGCGCGGCCAGGTCGCGGTCGTCGAGCAGGACGTCGTCCTGTTCTCCCGCACCATCGCCGAGAACCTCTCCTTCGGCGCCGCGCCGGACACCGGCCGGGACAGACTGGAGGAGGCGGCCCGCACCGCCCAGGCACACGACTTCGTCATGGCGAGCGAACACGGCTACGACACCGTGCTGGGCGAGCGCGGCATCACCCTCTCCGGCGGCCAGCGCCAGCGCCTGGCCATCGCCCGCGCGTTGGTGACCGACCCGCGCATCCTCGCCGTGGACGACGCCACCAGCGCCGTCGACAGCGTGACCGAGCACGAACTGCAACTCGCCATGCGGCGCGCCGCCACCGGCCGCACCACCTTCCTCGTCACGCCCCGGCTCTCCCGTATCCGCGCCGCCGACCACATCGTCGTCCTCGACGCCGGCCGGGTCGTCGGCCAGGGCACCCACGAGCACCTGCTGCGCACCTGCTCGTTCTACCGCACCATCTTCGCGCCGTACGCGACCTCCGCCGCGAAGGGAAACACCACCGCCCCGGTCCCGGCCGGAGCAGAGGAAGGAACCGGCTGATGGCACTCCTGGACGGCATCGAGGCGGGCGCCGAGGACACCTACGACCGCCACTACGGCGACCGGCAGCTGCTGCGCCGCATCACCGCCTACTTCCGGGGCCGCGGCGGCGCGGTGGCCTTCGTCACCGCCGCCGTGGTCGTGGCCGCCGCCGCGGGCAGCGCCGTACCGGTCCTGCTGGCCCGCACCGTCGACTCCGCGCTGGACGACGACACCCGCTCGGCGATGGCGCTGCTGGCGGCGGCCGTACTCCTGGCGGGCGCCGCGGCCTGGCTGTTCACCGTGCTCCAGCAGCGCGTCACCGGCACGCTGGTCGGCGACGCGGTGCTGAGACTGCGCGAGGACGCCTTCGCCGCGGCCATGCGCCAGGACCTCGCGTTCTACGACACCCACCCCACCGGGCTTGTGGTCAGCCGTGTCACCAACGACACCCAGACGTTCGGGGCGCTGCTCTCCCTGGTGCTCTCCCTCATCGGCCAGGTCCTCGTCGTCCTGCTGATCCTGACCGCCCTCTTCGTGATCAACGTGCCGCTGGCCCTGCTCACCACCGCGGTCGCCGCCCTGATCGTCGCGGTCAGCCTGGGTTTCAGGAAACGCGCGCGCGCCGCCTCCACCCGTCAGCAGCAGGCCCTCGCCGAGGTCAGCGGCTTCGTCCAGGAGACCCTGCGCGGTATCACCGTGGCACGCAACCACCGCGGTGAAGCGGCGGCCGAGGCGGGGCTGCGGACGGTCAACGACCGCTGGTACCAGGCCAGTGTGCGCCTCAACCGCCTCTTCAGCGGCATCTTCCCGCTGCTCATCTCGCTGACGGGGCTGGGCACCGCGGCGGTCGTGCTGGTCGGTGGCCACAACGTCGCCTCCGGCGACCTCTCGGCCGGTGAATGGGTCCTCTTCCTGGAGGCACTGGCCCTCTTCTGGTCACCGGTCGCCGCCATCGCCTCCTTCTGGCAGCAGCTTCAGCAGGGCCTCTCGGCCGGTGAGCGGATCTTCGCACTGATCGACCGGGAACCGGCCGTACACCAGAGCGCCCACCTGCCCCCGCCCCGCCTGCGCGGCGAACTCGAACTGCGCGGCGTCAGTTTCCGCTACACCCCCGATCGCCCCGTGCTGCACGGCATCGACCTGACCGTCGCGGCCGGGGAGACCGTCGCACTGGTCGGTCACACCGGGGCGGGCAAATCCAGCCTGGTGCGGCTGCTGACCCGCTCGTACGACTTCCAGGAAGGCAGCCTGCTCGCCGACGGCCAGGACGTGCGCACCTTCGACCTGGCGCAGTACCGGCGCTGCCTGGGCGTGGTCACCCAGACGCCCTTCCTCTTCTCGGGCACCGTCGCGGAGAACATCGCGCTGGGCCGGCCGGGCGCCGACCGTGCGGAGATCGAGGCCGCCGCCCGCGCGGTGGCCTCCGGCGCCTGGCTGCGGCAACTGCCCGACGGTCTGGACACACCGACCGACGAAGGCGGGCGCAACCTGTCGACCGGCCAGCGACAGATCGTGGCACTGGCCCGCGTCTTCCTCCAGGACGCCCCGATCTTCATCCTCGACGAGGCCACCGCCAGTATCGACCCGCTCACCGAGGCCCAGATCCAGGAAGGGCTCGACGCGCTCTCGGCGGGACGCACCACCATCGTCGTGGCCCACCGCCTCCCCACCGTCCGCAAGGCCGACCGCATCGTCGTCGTCGACGGCGGACGGCTCGTCGAGCAGGGCGACCACGCCACGCTCATGCGGCGCAACGGCGCCTACAGCCGCCTCTACCGGCAGTACTTCCATCACCAGCACCCCGACCACGACCCCGCCGACGATCCCTTCGACGGCGAACGGGCACCCGTGAGCGCGGGGGCGCACCCAGCGGAGGCCAGCGATGCCGTCGACCACTGAATCCCCCGCCACGCTGTGGGAGCTCATCGAGCGCGCCGTGCGCCTCTCCCCCGCGGCGACCGCGCTACGCCAGGGGACACGGACGCTCACCTTCGGCGAACTCGCCGAGCGGGTCCGGACCGCCGCCCACCGACTGCGCGCGCTTGTGCCCGCCGACGGCGAAAGCACCGTGGGCCTGCTCTTCGAGAACACCGTGGAGGGCGCCGTGGCGTTCCTGGGCGCGCTGCGCGCGGGTGTGCCGCTCACACCGCTCGAACCCGACAGCGCGGAAGCCGCCCTCGTCGGCGTCCACCGGGACCTCGGGCCCCTCCACCTCGTCGGCCGCCAGGAAAAGCTGCGCAACCTCGCCGGTGCCGCCGGTGCCTCACCGGACCGCTGGCAGGGCGGTGTCCTCGTCGACGTGCACGAGCTGACCGCCGGGCCCGGCGCCGCGGACGGCCCGGCACCGCTGCCCGCACCGCCGCCCGACGCCCCCGCCCTCTACCAGTACACCTCCGGCTCCACCGGCGAGCCCCGGGCCGCCGTGCACTCCCAGCGCGACCTGGTGCACGGCGGCGAGATCTACGCCCACACCTACGCCGTCACTTCCGCCGACCGCGTGCTCGCCGCCGTGCCCCTGCTGCACTCCTTCGGCATGGTCGCCGCGCTCGCCACCGCGCTGTACACCCGTGCCGAGCTCGTCCTGCTCGGCCGGTTCACACCCGCCGCCATGCTGCGGACCATGCGCGAAAACGCCTGCACGATCGTGGTGGGCACCCCGCTCGCGTACGACCTGGCGGCCCGTTCCGCGGCCTCGCAGCGCGGGGCGGCCCTCCCGGGCGAGACCGTACGGCTGTGTCTGTCCTCCGGGGCGGCCCTGCCCCCGGAGGTGGCGGACCGCTTCGCCCGGCACTGCGGCCCGGCCGTCCAGCAGGTCTACGGGAGCACCGAGGCGGGTGTCATCGCGGCGCAGCTCCCCCGGCCGGACGGCGCGGCCGACGCCGGTGTGGGCAAGCCGGTGCGGGGCGTACGCATCCGTCTCGTGGACGAGGAGGACCGGCCCGTGCCCCCGGGCGGCACGGGCGCCCTGCTGGTGCGCACGCCCGCCATGTTCACGCGCTACCTGGGGCACCCGGGACCCTCCGAATGTGCCTTCCGTGACGGCTGGTACGTCACCGGTGACCTGGCGCGACTCGACGGTGACGGCCGGCTGCACCTGGTGGGCCGCAAGGAGTCGTTCGTCAACGTCGGCGGCAAGAAGGTCAATCCCCTTGAGGTCGAGGCGGCGCTGCTGGCCCACCCGGCCGTCGCCGAGGCCGTGGTCTGGGGCGAGCCGGTGGAGGGGCAGAGCAGCGAACGCGTACGGGCCGCCGTCGTGCCGCGCGCCCCCCTCGGCGCCGCCGCGATCACCGCACACTGCCGGGACCGCCTCCTGGCCCACCAGGTGCCCGCGGAGATCGACTTCGTGGCGTCCCTGCCCAAGACCTCCCTGGGCAAGATCCGCCGCGCGGCCGTGGCCGGCGCCGCCCCGGTGCGTAACCGGGACGAGACCTGACCTGTACGGCGGAGACCGGCCAAACAGGCGGCAACAGGATCCGAGGTGTTTACTTGAAGTCTCACATTGTTTTATCGTCGCACCCGAGGCCGCCACCACGCGCCTCGCCGCCCCTCAGGGAGACCCCCATGCCGGTACGCCGCCTCAACCACGCAGTGCTCTACGTACGCGATGTCGCGCGAGCCGTCGAGTTCTACACGGACGTCTTCGGCTTCCGACTCGACGTCGACATCCCGGGCCGCGCCGCGTTCCTCAGCGCCGAGGACACCCTCAACGACCACGACCTCGGCCTGTTCTCGGTCGGCGCGGACGCACCCGGGCCCGAACACGGCCGCGTCGGCCTCTACCACCTGGCCTGGGAGGTCGGCACGCTCGGCGAGCTCGTCGAGATCGCCGACAAGATCAGCAAGCGCGGCGCCATGGTCGGAGCCACCGACCACCTCGTGTCGAAGTCCCTGTACGCCAAGGACCCCGACGGCAACGAGTTCGAGATCATGTGGCGCGTACCGCGTGAGGACTGGCCGTCGGCGACCGAGAAGGCCCGCCTCGGCGCGCTCGACCTCGAAGAAGCCCTCAAGCGCTGGGGACCCGACCTCAAGACGGGCGCGGCGGCCGGGTCCGCGACCTGATACGGCCGGGTCCGCGCCGGGTCTCAGCCGCCGACACCGCCCGCTTGCTCGGCTGCGGGGATACCGGGGTGGCTCAGAGAGTGACGATCCACCCGATCAGGACGGCCAGTACCGTCCCCCCGGTGAACACCGCCCCGAGCACGGTGAACAGTCGGTCGACCACCGGCGTGTCCCAGCCCTCGATTTCGAACCGCCGAGGCGTTTGCGGGTCGTACCGGATCGTGACGCCCGCCCCCACGCCGAAACGGTTGCCGACGCGTACCCGGCCGAACCTGGACGAGTGCTCGCAGGACTGCCCGTCCGCGGCCGTCCAGGCGGCGACCGGGTGATAGAACTTGGCGCCTTCGTCGCTGCGCACGAGCTGGTGGCGGACGATCCGGCCCTTGGCGGTGACACCGTTCAGGCGCAGCGCCTTGGCGCGACGGAGCCCGTATACGCCAATGCTGAGGAAACTCACGCCGAGCGTCAGCGGGAGGAGGGCTATGAACCATTCGCGTCGCATGTGGGGCGGGACGCCTGAACTGGGGTTTTGGTTGCGGCAGAGCGCAGTGAAAATCCTCATGGCCGCCTATGACGACCCTGGCGGGTGTCGGGCGAGGCGCGCATGTCGTCTCGGAGGGGCTGCATAGGGTGGTCGCCATGCCACTGCGACCCGTCATGGTGAACATCAAGGCGCTCGATCCCCGGGCGGTCGGCCGGTTCTGGGGAGCGGCACTCGGCTGGAGTGTCCGGGAACCCGGTGTGACCACCTACGTCGGGCCCGGCGGCGACTTCGTCTGGCCGCACCCGGTCGCCCTCGGTATCGATCTCGTTCCCGTCCCCGACCCCAAACCAGCAGCCAAGAACCGAGTGCACCTGGATCTCGCCACCACCTCCGCGGCCCATCAGACGGAGTTGGTCGCACGTCTGACGGCCCTCGGCGCGAGGCCCGCCCAGGTGGGCCAGGGCGATGTGCCGTGGACCGTCCTCGCCGATCCGGAGGGCAATGAGTTCTGTGTGCTGGAGCCCCGGGATGTCTACCGGGACACCGGGCCCATCGCCGCGGTGGTGGTCGACTGCTCGGATCCCCGCGCCATGGCCCGGTTCTGGGGCCGGGCGGTCGACTGGACCGTCCACTCGGTGACCGATGACCAGGCCGTGTTGCGCTCCGCCCAAGATGTCGGACCGTACCTCGAATTCCTCCGCACACCCGACGTGAAGACCGTGCCGGACCGGGTCCACCTCGACCTGCTGCCGTACCCCGGCGACGACACGGCAGCGGAGGTGGCCCGGGTACGAACCCTGGGGGCCACGGACCTCGATGTCGGCCGGGGGGACGTTCCGTGGACGTGCCTGGCCGACCCGGAGGGCCACGAGTTCTGCGTCCTTGCGCCCTCCTGACACGACACCTTGACGCCGTCCACCAGGTGAGCCCACGTACGCGGGACTACGGGAGCCGCGTGAGGCCCACCGACACCGCCACCGTCGCCGTCACCGCCACCGTCACGGCCGGTCTGCCGCGATGAGGCGTCTCAACGCGGCGTGTGCGGGCGACCCCCAGGTGGGTTTGCCTCCGGGACGGCCCCGCACGCCGGCTTCCCCGATGAGAGCGCAGGAGAGGGCTTTCAACACCGCCCAGCCACGGGCGCGACGCCGCGTCGCCGCGTCCGCGTCCGGCCGATAGCCGTCGTAGAAACGGTCGATGGCGCCGTCCGGCAGCAGTATCCACGCCCCCGCGAGGTCGCAGGCCGGGTCGCCCGCCAAGAGGTCGCCGAAGTCGATGACGCCGCAGAAAGTCCCGTCCGCGGTGAGGACGTTGGCCGGATGCAGATCGCCGTGGAGCCACACGGGCGGCCCTGTCCATTCAGGCGCCGCGACGGCGTCTTCCCAGACGGCACGGACGGCGTCCGGGTCGGGGACCAACCCCAGCTCGGTGGCCGAGGCCAGCGCTTGGGTGAACCCCTGGGTCTGGCCGGCCAGCGGCCCACCACGGTCACGGCCCATCGGCGCACCCTCCGGGGCGGGCCGGTGAAGGGCCGTCAGAAACCCGGCGAGGGCATCTGCCGCCTCGGGGTGGGTGGCTGGGGCCTGGTCGGCGGGTGTTCCCGGCACCCAGGTGGTGACGATCCACGGCCGTGGAAACCGCTCGGAGGGCTCGCCGAGGTACTGCGGTACGGGGACCGGGAGAGGCAGGCGCGGGGCGAGAGCGGGTAACCAGGTGTGCTCTTTACGCAGCAGCGCGTCCGCGGACCGCGTCGCCCAGGGCAGCCGGACGGCGAGCTCGTCCCCGACGCGCCACAGCTGGTTGTCCCAGCCACGAGCGCCGAGCCGCACGGGGTGGTCGGCCAGGTCGGGACGCTGCTCACGCAGCAGATCACGGACCAGCTCGGCGGTGACGTCCATTCTGGTGTCGTTCATGCGTGCCGACGATAGCCGCACACGGACACACCGTTCGAGGACGGCATACACACCACCAAGGGGCCGGCGGCGGAGTGCGCCGCCGGCCCCGGGAATCACCTCTGCGCGTGGCCGGGTGAGTTGGTCAGCCTGAACCGGACCACACCGTCCCCGCCCTCGACGGCGTTGGTGTCGTACTGCTCGAATCCGGCCTTCTCCAGGACGCGGACGGAGGCGGGGTTGGACAGTTCGACGCCTGCGACGACGGTGTGGACGCCGGGCGCGGTCAGGGCGAACGCGGCGAGCGCCCGGGTGGCCTCGGTGGCGTAACCCCGGCCGCGCCGGGAGGCGACGACGCCGTACCCGATCTCGATGACTCCCTCGGCAGGCGGCCAGAACAGTCCGATCGAGCCGACGACGAGGCCGCTGTCCCGTTCGACGATCAAGCGGTGACCGTACGTGCCGAGCCAGTCCGGGTTTTCGCCGAAGAGGCCCGCGATGACGCGGTCGCCGTCGGCGGGGAAGTCCTCGGCCCAGTCGGTCGGATGGACGCTCTCGTCGAGGACGGCTGCGGCGTCTGCCGTCGTCCAAGCGCGGAGCGCGAGCCGGTCGGTGGTGAGCTCGCTGAAGCCATGGGAAGTGGCGGTATTCACGGATGTCTCCTGGTCATGGTGGACGGTCCGTCCCGCGTCGCGTCAGCGGGCGGACCGGAAAAGAGCATGCTGAGAGGGGCCGTTGACGGCCATATTCATCAACCTCCCGAATCCGTGCCCGCGTTCGCGCGCCATCCGCGCCGACGCGACGGTAACAGACCCCTGCCGGGGTCACCCTCTTTATTTCCCTGCGGGCGCCGTCTGCGCGAGGGGGCGCCCGAAAGGAAGTGCCACCCTGCCCTGACTCGCACTCCCGTTCGATTCATGCCTCTCTCCAGGCGTCCCCCGCACCCCTCTGCGGCACAGGCCCCCGAACATGTCGCGAGAACCCCACGACAAGCTCAGTCTGGACATATGGACCAAAGTCTGGACCTACGCAGAGCGGGCCCGGCAGACGCGGCGCGTCGGGTGCTGCTGCTCCCGGGCGGCATGTGCACCGCCGAGTTCTTCGCGGATGTGATGGGCCAGGCGGCGCCGGCCGAAGCAGGGCTGGGCATGGTGGCGGCCACCTTGCCGGGGTTCGGCCGGACCACTCCACCGGCCGACCTGTCGATGGAGCACTACGCACGGCTGATGGGTGAGCTGGCAGCCACCGAGGGCTGCCAGGTGGTGGTGGGGCACAGTCTGGGTGCGAACGTCGCCATCGAGATGGCCGCCCTCGGCGTCTCCCCCGGCCCCCTGGTCCTCCTGTCACCGACGTTCTCGCGGGCGGACGAGGCCAAGTTCCTCGGGGTCCTGGACCAGGTGGGACGGGTGCCCGCTCTGGGGCCCCTGGCCTGGACAGCCATGTTGAAGGCGCTGCCCCCGATGATGAAGAAGGAGATGCTGAAGGGAGACATCCCCGAGGACCGGGCGGAGACGCTGGCGGCGGACCTGGGCAACAACGATCCGGAGTTCTGCCGCCATGTCACCCGGCACTACTACGAGTACCTCGGCCGGCACCCCTCACTGGTGGCCCGTCTGCACGCGTCGGGAGTGCGCTCCTGGGTCGTACGCGGCGACCGCGACGACATCGGCCTGAAGGACGAGGAGCGCCGGCAACTGGAGGCGAACCCACAGATCACGATGGTGACCATCGCGGACGCGGGGCACGCGGTACTGGTGGAGCAGCCGGCACGGGTGGCCGAGGTGATCGTCGAGGCGGCGGAGACGGTCGGGGGCTGACCCCGCGACCGCTGTCGGCGGACGCGGCCGGGTGGGAGCGGCACCGGGCCACCCCCACCCCCCTCAGTTCTCGTCCGAGGCTGTCCTCAGTCCCTGGTCAGCAGGGGCTGAGCCAGTACACCCAGCCCCAGGGCGCGTGGCGGTCCTCGCTGTAGCCGCCGGGCGAGGTCCAGCCGAGGTTGCCGTTGACGTCGTAGAACCTGGCGTACAGGGTCGAGCGCTGGTTGTTGATCCAGGATCCGGTCCCGGACCAGAAGATACGGTTCAGGTGGTTGCAGGTGAAGAGGATCATCTCGTCACCCGCGAAGTCCTCGCCGCTGTAGGCACAGACGTAGGTGTACGCGCAGTTGGCCGCCGCACCGCTGGGGGCGTACGGTGCGGCCAGATCGCGGGCGCGCTGCTCCCCGGGCAGCGCGAGCAAGAGAACACCGTTGTCCAGGGCGATCTTGTTGGCGCCGATCTGAGTGCCGTGCGTCTTCGCGAGGTAGCCGTCGACGCGGCCCTGGAGGCTCTTCGCCTGGGGTCCGCTCAGCCCGGCACTTCTGGCCTGGGCCGAGAAGTCTCCGTGTCCGCCGCTCGCGGCTCCTTCTGCCGCGCCGGCGACGCTGGGGGCGACCACGAGCGCGAGGATGGCCATGACCAGCGCCATTAATGCCTTACGTATACGCATATGTGCTCCTTCCGGTCTCGATGGCCGCCCGAAATCCGCAGGGGCGACCGGGAGTTCCGCATTGTGGGGCAAGGCAGACGGGCGCCGGTGGGGGCCAGTACGTCGATCGGCGCTCCGTCCACCGAGGGGAGCCTTCTCAGAGAGCGCATTGGCCACAAGCCGCCAACTACGCTCCCGCAGGTCAGCCCGGGTGGAAAGGAGGACAATGGGGGTTGTCCGCCGGACAATCCCCCGGCAGGGGCGGGCATGCCCACACAGGAACAGCTTGTCGACGCGGACATACGGCTATGGCCGGAAGCATGCACTCCCAGTGATGGCCGGGGGTGTCGAGCGGCACTCCCCCGGGTACTCGTGACGCGCCCGGACACCTCCGGAATCCCGGAGCAGAGCAGTACGGCAGTCACCGGGCGCCGCAGGACGACGGCCGACGGCCTCGTTCCGGCCGCGCCCCGCACCGAAGGGAAACCCCTGATGAGCTCCCGCACCACACGCTCGCGTCAGGCACACGGCACAGACGCCGACCTGCTCGCCATCTACCTCAACGATCACCTGCTCGGTGCCACCGTCGGTGTCGAACGGGCCCGCTACCTGGCCGAGGAATGCACGGATCCGGAGGTCACGAAGAGCCTGGAGCCCATCGCCAAGGAGATCGCCGAGGACCGGAAGAGCCTGGTGGGCATCATGCGGCGGCTCGACATTTCCGTACGCCGCTACAAGGTCTACGCGGGACGGCTGGCCGAACGGGTGGGACGGCTGAAGAGCAACGGCAGCCTGGTACGCCGGTCACCCCTGACCACCATGGTGGAACTGGAGTTCCTCCGTCTCGGGGTGGAGGGCAAGGCCGCCGTCTGGCAGACCCTGCGCGAGCTCACCGACGCCGAGGAGCGTCTCGACGGACAGCAGCTCAACGTCTTGACCGATCGAGCGACACGTCAGCTGAGCACGCTGGAAGAGCTGCGCCGTCGCCAGGCCAGGAAGGTGTTCACCGACGACTGAGCGCGGGTGCGTCGGCACCGGCGAGGTGTGATCCAGATCGCACGGCCTTCTTCTCCTCCGGCGGCAACCCCGGTGTCCACGGCGGCAACTGAGGGGCGACAGAGCAGTACTCCGCTCCATTTCCGCACAAGGAACACCACCCCATGCGCTCTTCCTCGCACCGCCGCCTCACCGGCCGCCGTCGTATCGTCCTGCTCTCCACGGGACTCGTCACGGCGGCGGGCCTCGGCTTCCTGCCGTTCGCCATGCAGGCCGACGCGGGAGCCGTCGACCTCGCACACGCCGGCCTGGCCGCCAAGGACGGCTGGGCGTCGAGCGGTTCCGGCACCACGGGCGGACAGGCCGCCGACGGCGCCCACGACATCACCGTCACCACCCGGGCCGAACTGGTCAAGGCGCTCCGCGCGGGCCCGTCCGGGGCCCCCAGGATCATCCGGGTGAAGGGCCGTATCGACGCCAACACCGATGACCAGGGCCGCCCGTTGACCTGCGCGGACTACGCCAAGGGCACGGGATACTCGCTCGCCGCCTACCTCAAGGCCTACGACCCCTCGGTGTGGGGGCGGTCCAAGCGGCCGTCCGGCGCGCAGGAGTCGGCCCGGGCGGCGGCGCAGGCACGGCAGGCCCAGCGGGTCGGTATCGCCGTGCCGTCGAACACCACGATCATCGGCGTACCCGGCACCGACGCGGGCATCAACGGCGGCAGCCTGCTGGTCCAGAAGGTGGACAACGTCATCGTCCGCAACCTGACCTTCGCCGACACCCGTGACTGCTTCCCGCAGTGGGACCCCAAGGACGGCTCCGAGGGCAACTGGAACTCCGCCTACGACGCCGTCACCCTGCGAGGGGCGACGCACGTGTGGGCCGACCACAACACGTTCACCGACAGCCCGCACTTCGACGCGTCGAACCCGCGCTACTACGGCCGCGAGTACCAGGTCCACGACGGTGCTCTCGACATCACCAACGCCTCCGACCTGGTGACCGTCTCGTACAACCGCTTCACCGACCACGACAAGACCATGCTCATCGGCAGCAGTGACAAGGACACGAAGCTGCGTGTCACCCTGCACCACAACGTCTTCCAGGGCATCGTGCAGCGCGCGCCGCTGGCCCGCGTCGGGCAGGTCCACCTCTACAACAACCACTTCGACACCACCGCGCGCGACGGCTACACCCACAGCTACAGCGTGAACGCGCGGGCCGGTGTCCAGATCGTGGCGCAGAACAACGACTGGACCCTCTCCTCGGACCGCAAGGCCTCCCAACTCCTGTCGGGCGACGGGACGGGGGCCTTCGCCGGCAGCGGCAACATGGTCAACGGCTCGGTCACCGACCTCGTCGCGGTCCACAACGCCTCGAACAGCAAGAAGATCAAGTCCCAGGTGAAGTGGCAGCCCGTCCTGTCCGCGGGGCTGGAGTCGTCCGCGGCCGGTCTGCCCACCTCCCTGGCCCACCGCGCGGGTTCGGGCGTCCTGAAGTGATCCGCCGCCCCGGTGCCCGGGCGTCTCGACGCCGCCCGGGCACCGGGGCGGGCCCGCGCGGAGAAAGCGGTCCCCGCATGACATGGAGAGAGCTGACCGAATGCTTGGTATGCTCACCGGCCCCGTCACCAACGACGGGCACGAACACCGGCGCTGGCTCGGGCCGAGCACGGGCACACCCCACGGAGACTTCGGCATGGCCCTTGATGACGCATCCGCGGAGTTCCACGACTTCTTCGAGCGTCACCATGCCGAACTGGCGCGTCTCGCCCACCTGTTGACCGGTGAGGCGGACACCGCCGACGACCTGGCCGCCGACGCCTTCGTCGCGCTCTGGCACCGCTGGGACCGTGTCCGGGGCGCCGACCACCCGGTGGCCTATGCGCGCGGCGTGGTCACCAACATGGCGCGCGCCCGCATCCGTGCCCTCACCCGGGAACGGCGCCGGATCCACCTCTTCTGGGCAACGCTGCCCGGCCGCGCGCACCACCCGGACGTGGACGCGGTCGTGGACGTGCGCCGCGCGCTGGCCCGACTGCCGTTCCGCAAGCGTGCCTGCGTCGTCCTTCGCCACGCCCTGGACCTGTCGGAGAAGGACACCGCCCTCGCCCTCGGGACGTCCGTCGGTACTGTGAAGAGCCAGACCTCCAAGGGCATGGCCGAGCTGCAGCGCATCCTGGGGGCGCAGGCCGCCGAGGAACTGAGCGGAACGAGGAACTGATGGAGGACCTGAAGCGCCGGCTGCGGGACGCGGCGGCGGCTCACGAGCCCGACCGGGACCGGATGTTGTCCCGCGTCCACCAGGGCATCGCTCCCCGTCCCCGGCGCAGGGCCGCCGGACCGCTGTCCTGGCCCCGTGTCACGCTCGCCACCGTCGCCTCGACGGCAGCGCTCGTGGCGGGCGGCTTCGCGATCGCCGCCACCGTCCACGGCGGCGGTCCCGGACGCGAGGTCGCCTCGGTCCCGGCAGCGCCCTCTCCCCCTTCCACGGCGGACCGTGCCCCTCACTCCTCGGTCCCGGCAGCGCCCTCTCCTCCGTCCACGGCGGGCCGTACCCCTC
>NZ_JBJHPC010001021.1:0-1267 GCF_045257485.1 Streptomyces sp. YS-3
CCTCCGGGGTCGGCAGGGGCGGCGACGACATGGCGGCACCGGTGTCGGACGTGCGCTCTGTCATGAAGGGCTCCCAGAACTCCCCGCGAAGGCCGAGACGGCCGTACCGCACGCAGCCTTACCCCGAGCGGAAAAGTACATAAACGTATATTGGGCGACACGGCGGGCATTTTCCCGTTACGCGGATAAAGCGCGTGTCGTTGGCAGCATGGCGGCGTGACACAAGTGACCGATCGCGGCCTGATGTTGCCGACGGCCCCGGGCCGCTCGTCCGTGCTGGCCACCTGCGCGCTGCGCGGGGTGATGGCGGCGGGGCTGGGCCTGGGCGCGCTCGCCGTGCTGGTGACGGTGGTGTGGATCAGCTCGCCGTACCCCGACAGCGGGCCCGGCGGCGCCCTGCGGGCGGCTGCCTCGCTGTGGCTGCTCGCCCATGGAACGCGGCTGGTCAGACCCGAGACGCTCAGCGGGGTGCCCGCGCCGGTGGGGATCGTGCCGCTGCTGCTGGTGGGCCTGCCGGTGTGGCTGGCACACCGGGCGGCGCGGGACGCGCTGGCGTACGGGGACGAGCAGGAGTACCAGGACCACCAGGACGACCAGGAGTACGGGGACGAGGCCGGGGCCGGGGCGGAGGAGGACGACGATGAGCCGGTGGTGCTGCCGCCGGCCTGGACCGCGTTCGCGGCGGTGAGCGGCGGATATCTGCTGGTGGGCGGGGCGGCGGTGCTGTACGCGTCCGACGGTCCGCTGCCCGCCGCGCCCCTGAGCGCCGCCCTGCATCTGCTGCTGGTGGTGTCGGGCGCGGTGGCGGCCGGGCTCTGGACCGCGCACGGCCGTCCGGGCGTTTCGCTGCCGCGCTGGGTGCCCGGGGCGGTGGGGCGGGTGCTGGTGGGTCGTCATGTGCATACGGCTGTACGAGCCGGGTCGGCCGGGACCGCCGTACTGCTGGCGGGCGGGGCGCTGCTCGCGGGGACGGCGCTGGTGTGGCACCTGGGTGCGGCCGAGGACACGTTCCAGCGCCTGGCGGAGGACTGGCCGGGACGGCTCGCGGTGGTGCTGCTGGCGCTGGCGCTGGTGCCGAACACGGCGGTGTGGGGTGCGGCGTACGGGCTGGGGCCCGGGTTCCTGCTCGGGGCGGGCGCGGTGGCGACGCCGCTCGGGGTGACGGGGACACCGGCGGTGCCGCACTTCCCGTTGCTGAGCGCCCTGCCGCAGGAACCGCACGGCAACTGGCTGACCTGGTCGGTGGCCGCGCTGCCGGTGCCGGCCG
>NZ_JBJHPC010001022.1:0-1258 GCF_045257485.1 Streptomyces sp. YS-3
CCTTATGGCCGTCAGGATGTGCGACGCGAAGCGGGCCGTGTCCGGTTGCGTCCGGGGGGTGCCCGGACGGCCTGCCGCGCCCCTCGGAAAAACCTTCGGCCGCCGGGGCGACCCAGCTGCGGCTCTACCACGGGGGGTTGGCCTCGGCAAAGGACCTGGATGCGGTACGGAGGTCGGGCGCGGTGGGGTGATGTTCCCCACCCCGCCCCGCTGGGAAAGCCCTCCGCCGGGCGCCCCGAGGCCCGTGCCCGCTGGAATCGCGGCGGCCGAAGGTTTTTCCGAGGGGCGCGGCAGGCCGTCCGGGCACCCCCCGGACGCAACCGGACACGGCCCGCTTCGCGTCGCACATCCTGACGGCCATAAGGTCAGGGGGACGACGGGGAGGTGCGGTGCGGAACATCGGCGGGTACCAGCTCGTCGCCCTGCTCGGCGACGACGGCATGGGTCAGGTACACCTCGCCCGCACCGCCTCCGGCCGGCTCGTCGCGCTGCGGACCGCGCATCCGCGTCTGGCCGCCGATCCCCGCTTCCGCGAGCGCTTCCGCCGCGAGGTGGCGGCGGCCGGCTCGGTGGCCGGCCCGTACACCGCGGGGGTGCTCGCCGCCGACCCGGACGCCGAACTCCCGTGGCTGGCCACGGCGTACGCCACGGGCCCCGCCCTCTCCGAGGCCGTCTCCGCGCTCGGCCCCCTCGGCCCCGGCCGGCTCGCCGCCCTCGGCGCCCTGCTGGCCGAGGCGCTCACCGCCGTCCACGCCGCGCACCTGCTGCACCGCGACCTGCGGCCCGCCAACGTCCTCGTCACCCGCGACGGTCCGAAGGTCATCGGCTTCGGGATCACCGGAGGAACCCCGGACGAAGCGACCGGCGGCACCGGCCGGACCGTCGGCGCCCCCGGCTTCGTCGCCCCCGAACAGCTCGCCCGTGACGGCGAACCCGGCCCGCCCGCCGATGTGTTCGCGCTCGGCGGGCTGCTGGCGCTCTGCGCCACCGGCCGCAACCCGTTCGGCGCGGGCAGCGCCCCGAAGGTCCTGCACCGCACACTCCACGAGGACCCGGACCTCGACGGCGTACCGGACGACGACTGGCGGGAGTTCCTGGGGCGGTGCCTGGACCGCGAGCCCGCCGGGCGGCCCACCGTCGGCGAGGCACTGGCCTGGTGCGCGGGGCGCGGCGGCCCCGAACCCTGGTGGGAGCGGGAGCCGGTCACCGGTCTGATACGCCAGCACGAGGAGGCCACCGCCGAGCTGGTCGGGGCCGC
>NZ_JBJHPC010001023.1:0-1258 GCF_045257485.1 Streptomyces sp. YS-3
GGGGGCCGGGGAGGCGGCGGTGTCGTCGTCGCTGGCGGTCATGGCGAGCCCCCTATGTCGGTATTGCGGCGATTGCCCCAGGATCGCACTCACGCACCATGGCTGCGCCCGGAGCCGCTTGCCCGGTAGGCTTTCCGTGTGATCTTCAAGCGCATCGGAAGCGGGCGGCCGTACCCCGACCACGGCCGGGAAAGCACCCGGCAGTGGGCGGACGTCGCGCCGCGCCCGGTCCGGCTCGATCAGCTCGTCACCACCAAGGGGCAGCTCGACCTGGAGACCCTGCTCGCGGAGGACTCCACGTTCTACGGCGACCTCTTCGCGCACGTCGTGAAGTGGCAGGGCGACCTGTACCTGGAGGACGGGCTGCACCGGGCGGTCCGGGCGGCGCTCCAGCAGCGCCAGGTGCTGCACGCGCGCGTCCTGGAAATGGACTGACGGGCGGACCGACGGGCGGACCGAGGGGCGGCTCAGCCACCCGCCGAGGGCCCCGACACTCCGTACGGGCCGGTCCGTACTGATCCTTTCGGGCTCTTTACCGCTCATACGGACGCGATCCATTGATCATTTAGTAGGCATCGCCACCGGGCCGCACTACGCTGCGCATATGAGCATGCTCACTCCCCCCGGCATGGGCGGAAAGTACCGCATCACGGGCGACAAGTACCCGAGGATGCGTCGCCCCCGCCGACGCGGCCGGCTTCTGCTCGCGGTCGTCGCCGCCGTCGTGGTCCTCGGGCTGATCGGCTGGGGGACGATCCAGCTCATCGACGTCTTCGGTGGGTCGGACGGCGCGAAGAAGAAGACGGCCGGCGCGAAGCACGACTGCGCGCCGAGTCCATCGCCCTCACCCTCCGCGTCCACCGCCGCGGCAGCCGCCGCAGCCGCGCTGCCCAAGCCCGCCCAGATCACGGTGAACGTCTACAACGCGACGCCGCGGGGCGGGCTGGCCAAGGACACGGCGGACGAGCTGAAGAAGCGCGGCTTCGCCATCGGCAAGGTGGGGAACGCGCCGGCCGAGTACGACAAGAAGGTCACCGGGAACGGGATACTGCTCGGGGCACCCGGGGCGACCCGGGGCGCCTTCTCCGTCCTGGGTACGCAGCTGAAGGGCGCGGCCCAGAAGACGGACGCGCGGACGACGCCGGACGTCGACCTCATCCTGGGCTCCACCTTCCAGGCACTGGACCCGGCGCAACAGGCGGCGACGGCCCTGTCCGCCCTGGGCAAGCCCCTCCCGGCGCCCACGAAGTGCTAGCCC
>NZ_JBJHPC010001024.1:0-1248 GCF_045257485.1 Streptomyces sp. YS-3
GCCCGTCCCCGCCGAACCGTCCGCCCTCCGCCCGTACGAAGAGCAGCGCCATCAGCCACGTACCGCACAGCCCCGCGGCGACCGACACCGTGCGCACCCCGAACGCCGCCATCAACCAGGGCGTCAGCAGGCTGTAGTTGGCGGTGTGCGCGCCGCCGTACCAGGAGAGGTTGTAGGCCGAACCCGGATGCCGGGAGGCGAAGCCGGCCCAGGCGAGCTGAGCGGCGAGGTCCCCGCCCCCGGTGGCGAGGACCAGTGCCCACACGACGTACAGCGGCAGGACGACGAGCGCCACGACCCCCGGCACACGCCAGACCGCCTGCCCCCACCTGCCACGCGGGGGCGAGGCGCCCAGGCCCTCGGCCGCATCGTTCCGCAGGCCCTGACTGATGCCCATCCGCACACCCTACGATCCGGCACTGACACACCCGGTAGTCACCCATGGAGTGGGGAGGGCGGCCGTTTGCGGCGGATGGCCAGAGCGCCCCCGCGACGAAGTGGTCAGCAGGTGGGCAGCGGACCGTAGGAACCCGATGCCCTGAAGGCTCAGCCCTCGGCCCGCGCCACCCCGATCGGGCAGGAGACCCCCGTCCCGCCGATCCCGCAGTACCCCCCGGGGTTCTTGTCCAGGTACTGCTGGTGGTACGGCTCCGCCGGGTAGAACGGGCGGCCCTCCGCCGGGAGGATTTCCGTGGTGATCGTGCCGTGGCCCGCGCCCGTCAGGACCCGCTGGTAGGCCTCGCGGGACGACGCCGCCTCCGTCGCCTGGGACGCGGTGTGGGTGTAGATCGCGGAGCGGTACTGGGTGCCCACGTCGTTGCCCTGGCGGAAGCCCTGGGTGGGGTTGTGGGACTCCCAGAAGAGCTTCAGGAGCGTGGCGTAGGAAACGACCGCCGGGTCGTACACCACGCGGACCGCCTCCGTGTGACCCGTCAGGCCCGAGCAGACCTCCTCGTACGCCGGGTTCAGCGTGTAGCCGCCCTGGTAGCCGACCAGGGTCGTCCACACGCCTTCGGTCTGCCAGAACTTGCGCTCGGCGCCCCAGAAGCAGCCGAGGCCGAAGTCCGCGATCTCCAGGCCCTCGGGGTAGGGGCCGAGCAGCGGGTTGCCCAGGACCGTGTGGCGGTCGGGGACGGTGAATTCCGGCTCGGGGCGGCCCTTGAGGGCCTCCTCCGGCTTGGGCAGGACGGGGGTGCGGCTGTTCAGGAACATGCTGGGCTCCTCGGCGGGCGGGGGGCGGTGGTCCAC
>NZ_JBJHPC010001025.1:0-1248 GCF_045257485.1 Streptomyces sp. YS-3
GCCCCGCCCCGCCCCTCGACCGTTCCGCACAACCACACGCTGACCACCGGTATCCAAGCGAGTGGCGGGCGCCGAAATCAAACAACCGGACGGCCCCGGCCGCACAACCACTGGTTGTCCGCATACGATCTCGGCCGTGGACCTCGATGCCGTGCGTACCTTCGTGACCGCTGCCGACGGGGGGCGTTTCCAGGACGCCGCCGCAGCATTGTCGGTCACCCAGCAGGCCGTCTCCAAACGGATCGCCACCCTGGAGAAGACCCTCGGCGTCCGGCTCTTCACCCGCGGCGCGCGGGGGGCGACGCTCACCATCGACGGGCAGGCGTTCCTGCCCCACGCCCGTGATCTCCTGCGGGCCGAGGAGCGGGCCCTCGCCTCCGTCCGTCCCGGCAGTCGTGCGCTGCGCGTCGACGTGATCGGCCGACGGCTCGCCCCGGCCTCCCTGCTGCGTGACTTCCGCCGGGGGCATCCCGAGGCCGAGCTCGATGTCGTGACGCTCTTCGACGCCGACGCGGCGGTGGACGCCATCCGCTCCGGCACGATCGACGCGTCCTTCCGCGCCGTCACCATGCCCGGCCGGCGCCTTCCCGACGACATCGAGACCGCGCGCGTCTACGACGAGCCCATCCAGCTGCTCACCGGCCCGGCCCACGACCTCGCCTCCGTGCGCGCGGTCGCGCCCGCCGACCTCGCCGGCCGCCGGATCTGGATGCCCGGCCTCGTTCCCGGCACCGAGTGGGGCGCCTACTACGACGCCCTGGCCGCCGCGTTCGCGCTCACCATCGAGATCACCGGCCCCGACTTCGGCACCGAACCCCTGCTGGACACCATCGCCGACTCGCGGTCCCTGGCGACCTTCGTCGGCGAGCGGACCCATCTGGTGTGGCCCGCGGACCACGGTCTGCGCCGCATCGCGCTGCGGGATCCGGTCCCGGTGTACCCCCACTCATTGATCTGGCACCGGGACAACACGCACCCGACGCTGGCCGCGCTCCGCGCCGACCTCCATGCCCGGCGAGCGGGCCACTCCCCGGTCGGGACATGGGCGCCGACGTGGGCCTAGGGCGTGTTGCGAAGAGCGCCGCACGACGTGACGACGTGGTGCACATCCGGCTGCCGGATCAGCCGGTGGCGTCCGAACCCGTACCGGTACCGGTACCGGTACCGGTACCGGTACCCGTACCCGTGGCCGCGTTCGGGAGGGCGTCGAGCCGGGCGGCGAGGTCGGGGTGGGGGCCGGCCAGATAG
>NZ_JBJHPC010001026.1:0-1236 GCF_045257485.1 Streptomyces sp. YS-3
GCACGGCGGCGCGGGGGCCGTACGGTACGTCGGCCACGCCGCCGAAGCCGTCATCGCCCGCTTCCCCGAGACGCTGGTCTCGGCGGGCCCCCCGGCCAAGGCGGGCCGCGTCCACCAGGACCGGAACGTCGGAGGCGAGCACGTCCTCCACCCCGGGGCCGTCCCCGAGGCCGGGGCCGACGACCCAGGCCTGGACGCGGCCCGCCTTGGCCGGGGGGCCCGCCGAGACCAGCGTCTCGGGGAAGCGGGCGATGACGGCTTCGGCGGCGTGGCCGACGTACCGTACGGCCCCCGCGCCGCCGTGCAGCGCGCCCGCGACCGCGAGCACGGCCGCGCCGGGGTAGCGCGCGGACCCGGCGACCACGCCGACGACCCCGCGCCGGTACTTGTCGCTCTCACCCGTCGGCGCGGGCAGCAGCTGCGCCACGTCGGCGTGCTGCAGCGCCTCGCAGTCCGGGACGGAGGGGAGGTGGGGGCCGAGGCCGATGTCGACGTGGCGGACGGCGCCGGTGTACGCGTACGCCGGATCGATCAGCATCCCCGGCTTGTACGCGCCGAACGTGACCGTCGCGTCCGCGCGCAGGGCCTCCCCCAGGATCTCCCCGGTGTCCGCCTCGATCCCGCTGGGCAGGTCGACCGCGACGACGAGGGCGTCGGAGCCGCGGGCGGCGCGGGCGATCGGGACGGCGTCGGGGCGCAGCCCGCCGTGGCCGCCGATGCCGGTGATCCCGTCGAGGACGAGGTCGGCGCCGGCGAGTACGTCGTACGGGTCGTCGGTGACGCGGCCTCCGGCGCGCAGGAACGCGGCGAGGCCGTCGGGGTGGGCGCGGTCGGGGGCGAGCAGCACGGCGGTGACGCCCGCGCCGCGCCGGGCCAGGCGGGCTCCGGCGTACAGGGCGTCCCCGCCGTTGGCGCCGTTGCCGGCGAGGACGACGACGCGGGCGCCGTACACCCGCCCGAGCATCCCCGCGCAGGCGGTGGCCAGGCCGGCGGCGGCGCGCTGCATGAGGGTGCCGGGGGGGAGTCGGGCCATGAGCTCCTGCTCGGCGGCCCGTACGGTCTCGACGCGGTAGGCAATACGCATGGGTTACACCCTTCCGAATCCGGCTGTGCGGTGCCACTGGGGGGCGCGTTCTTTGTCTGCGGGTGGGGTGGGTGGCCGGTCGCGCAGTTCCCCGCGCCCCTTAGGGGTTGCTTCCGGAGCGGGGTTGCGTGGGGACTCCCGGGCCCCCGGAG
>NZ_JBJHPC010001027.1:0-1216 GCF_045257485.1 Streptomyces sp. YS-3
GGACCCCTTCGTCCTGCTGCTGATGCGCGGCCGGGGCGAGCAGGAGACGCTCGCCGCGCTGGCCCGCCGCAACACCGCCCTGTCGGCGGTGGAGCGGGAGACGCCGGCGCCCGAACTGCCCACGGTCGCCGCCCGGGAGGCGGTCAGGGCCGGGGCGCGGCCCGAGCTGCCGCCCCCCTTGCCGGCCCCGGCGCGCGCGGGCCACCCGCCGGCCTTCCCCACCCTCCAGGGCGCCCCCGACCCGCTGGCGCTCGACCTGCTCGCCACCGAGGCGGCGGCCCGGGCGCACGCCCTGCTGACCACTGGCGAGGACCCGATCGCGTCCCTGTCGACCTGGCAGGACGCGGTCCGCCTCGCGGCGGCGCACCCCGGCTCCGGCGTGACCTCCACGACCCGGGCGCTGTACTCCGCGCTGTCCCGGGCCACCGGCCGGACCACCACCGATCTGGCCCGCGCGGTGGCGGGCCGGCAAGGGGGGCGGCAGCTCGGGCCGCGCCCCGGCCCTGACCGCCTCCCGGGCGGCGACCGTGGGCAGTTCGGGCGCCGGCGTCTCCCGCTCCACCGCCGACAGGGCGGTGTTGCGGCGGGCCAGCGCGGCGAGCGTCTCCTGCTCGCCCCGGCCGCGCATCAGCAGCAGGACGAAGGGGTCCTCGTCGAGGAGCCGGGCCGTCTGGTAGCAGAGCGCCGCCGCGTGCTTGCACGGGTAACCGTCGTCGGGGCAGGAGCAGTCGGGGACCAGGTCACCGGAGGCGGGCAGCAGATCGACCTGGTCGGCGAGGGTGTGCGGCAGGTCCTTGTCGAGCAGCGCGGCGATGTGGGAGGGGTTCTGGGCAGCCGTGTCGAGGAAGTCCTCCCAGGCTGCGTCGGGCAGGGTGCGCAGACGCAGTTCCGTACGGTACGGACGGGGGCGGGAGCCGTGCACGTACGCGGTGATGCGGCCGGGGGTGACGGTGATCGCGTCGACGTTCCCCGCCTGCGCGTACCTGCGGCCACGGGCCAGCCGGGCCGGGTCCAGGGCCAGGCCCTCCAGGGCCTCGATCCAGGCCCCGCCCCACCAGGTGCCGGTCCGCTCCGACCGGGCACCCAGGGCCGGGAAGGTGCGACGCCGGTCGTCGTAGCGGGTCGCCGGGAGCGGACTCATACGGGCCTCCTGTCGGCGGCGGGACCGGGCGTCGCGGGGCCTGCTGGCGCGGAGCCTGCTGTCGCGGAGTGGGCC
>NZ_JBJHPC010001028.1:0-1214 GCF_045257485.1 Streptomyces sp. YS-3
GGTGAGTGACCGGAAGGGAGCGGGTCCCGGCCGGCCCCCGCTCCCTTCCGGTCACTCACCCGTCCGACCCCAACTCGAACGGGGGAGACGCGTTGCCGGCGAGGGGTGCCAGGAGGCCGTCAAAATCAGCCGGAACGGAGTCAACATGGCGTCAGGAGGCGGACTCCGGCCCGGCGGGCGGGCATAACGTCGAGGCGTCGCGCACGGCGGCGGCGCGACAGCGACCACACCGCACGGACTCTCACCGCACGGGCTCCCGCCGCAAGGACTCCCGCCGCGCGGACCGGTTCCGCACGGACCGGCTCCGCGCTTCCCACCGGAGGACACCACCATGGACACCCTCACCCTCATCCTCGACGACGCCGACCCCGACCCCGACGAACGCCGCCCGGCGGCGCCGCTGTACGTACCGGTCCGGCTCGGCTCCGCCGGAGGCCGGCAGCTGCGGTTCTGGCGCACCCCTCTGGGTGTACGGACCGCCGTGGGCTTCACCAGCCCCGAGCGGCTGTACGCGGTGCTCGGACCCGGCCAGCGCTGGATCCGGCTGGCGGAGCCCGCGCTGCGCTCGCTCGCGGCGCCGCTCGGCGTGACGACGGTGACGGTAGACCCGCACATGACGGCCCCGGCCCCCGTCGCCATACGCACCGAGCCGCTCGGACAGCCCTGCCCCCGCAGGGGAGGCTGGGACCCGGAGATGGCCGGTGCGGCACCCATGACGGGTGGGGCGGAAGCGGCGACGACGACCGTGCGGACCACCGCCACGGCGGCCCCAGCTCTGGTGAACTGAGGGCCGTGAACCGAGGGGCGCGAACTGAGGGCCGCGAACCGCGCGAACCGGCGAAGAGCGGCGGGGTCATCCAGCAGGGGTCACCGGTCACACCACGACGTCACGACATCATGACGTCATGACGTCCCCGAAGCGGACCTCGTACGAGGTGACACCGGCCGGGGTCATCGCGGCGAGCAGCCGCTCGCCCTCCTCGGCCACCTCGTCGCGCAGCGCCCGCCCGAGCGACCCGAACGGCTGGACGGTGAGCACCGCGCGCCCCTCCCCCGCCGACTCCGCCAGGCGCCACACCCCGGCGAGGAAGCCGTCCACGAGGAGGGCGGGATAGGCCTGGTTGCCCTTCCAGGAGCGGCCCCAGTACGCGGCCGGGATGACCCGCGTACGGTCGGCGTGCGACAGCAGCAGGTTGTCGAACTCGGGCAGGAAG
>NZ_JBJHPC010001029.1:0-1212 GCF_045257485.1 Streptomyces sp. YS-3
GTACTCATGAATCCAGGGTACGGCGACGCGGCGGCCGGGGCGGCGGAGGCGGGACTCCGGGTGGCACAGGTCACCGCCACCGAAGCCGCCACTGTCGCCACTGTCGCCAGAGTCCCAGCCCTCCCCGCCGCCTTCCCCTCTCCCCTTCACCGTCACCGGTCCTTCGGGTCGAGCAGCCAGAGACCCAGGACTACGAGGAACGACAGGCCGAGGAACCCCGTGCCCCACCAGGCGGTCGCGGTGTCGCCCTTCATCCACTCGTTGACGATCACCGTCAGCCCCCAGAGCTGGCCGACGACCACGGTGAGCGCCAGGGCGAGGCGGGCCGTCAGCTTCGAGGACCGCTCGGGCTCCTGCTCGGTGCCCGCACCGGGGCCGGGCCCGGTGCGGCGGGTGCGGGGGTCGCCGTATCCACTGGTGGCGCGGATCTGGGGGTACCGGTCGTGTACGGGACGGTTGAGTCGGGGCTGGGCGCTGCCGGGCGTATACGGGGGCGGCGCGGGCACGACGGCGTCGCCGCTCCCGCCGGGGCCGGTGCCGGCGCTCATGTCCGCTCGCTCCTCTCGGTCCCGGAACCCGCTCCCGGGCAGCCGATCCGGGCCGCCATGTCCGGGTGCTGCTCACCGAACTGCCGGCACATGGCCGCCTTGACGCTCTCGCCGGAGCGAGTGGTGGCCACCGCCCAGACGCTCCCGTCGACCTCCTCCACGAGGAGCACCTTCGGCAGCGGGCGGGGCGGCGGCCCGGCGGTCACCTCACCGGTGCGGGGGTCGAAGACGCCCTCGTGGCAGGGGCAGTACAGCTCGCCCTCGTCACCCCGGTCGGTGCGCCACAGCACCGCGCAGGCGAGGTGCGTACAGACGGCGGAGTAACCGACGAGGGTGCCGTCCCGGAGCCGGACGCCGACCGCCCGGTCGTCCTCGCCGGGGAAGCGGAAGGCGACGGCCTCGCCGGGGCGGAGCCCGTCGGCCACGCGCTTGGCCTCGGGGGCGTCCGCACTGTCCCCGTGCCGGTGGAGCACGCCTCCGGCGACGGCGACCGCGCCGACGGCGAGGCCGCCGGAGACGGTGGTGACGATCCGCAGGTAGTCCCGGCGGCTGGTGAGCGAGTCGGCGGCGACGCGGTCGCGCAACGCCTCCTGGGCGGGGTCGGGCCAGGGGGCGGCGGCGCCCGGCGCACCCTCGCGCGAGCCGCCTTCCCCCGGGCCACCCT
>NZ_JBJHPC010001030.1:0-1210 GCF_045257485.1 Streptomyces sp. YS-3
GGGTGGGGGTAGGGCCCGGAGCGGAACGGCCCGGTCGGGTCGTGGCCGTCCTGGCCGTGCACCCGGTAGAGGCGTTCGGCCTCGGCGTAGAAGGGTTCCAGGTCGCCGTAGTCGAAGGGCCAGGCCGGGGAGGTGCCGTCGAGGTGCTCGACCGCGTCGAAGTCGTCCTCGCGCAACCGGGGAAGGCTCGCACCGTACACCTTGGTGGTGCCGCCGACGTAGTAGTGGGCGGCGGGGGTGAAGGCCTTGCCGCCGGTGGTGTGCCAGGGCTCGGCGTTGCGGTAGCGGCCGTCACCGAAGACGGCCTGCGGCGACCAGTTGGCCTCCTCGCGCGGCAGGAAGCCGCCGCGCTCGACGACCAGGACGCGTGCGCCGGTCCCGGCGAGGGCCCAGGCCACCGTCGCTCCTCCGGCGCCGGAGCCGATCACGATGACGTCGGCGTCGTAGCGGGTGGCGTCGTGCCGGACCACCGGCGGCGTGCCGGGGCCCCAGATCCCGTTCATGTCCCTCTCCCTTCGTGCGGCGGTTCCGGCCGGTACAGGCGTACGGCGGTGTGCTCCTCGTAGGGCTGGTGGCGGGGAGCGTGGACGAGTTCGAGGTGCAGGCCCCAGGGGGTGGTGAGGTACACCCACCGGGTGCCGCGGATGGGTCCCTCGCCGACCTCCTGCGGTTCGCCGAGCATCCGTACGCCGGGGGTGGCGGCGAGTCGGCGGACACTGGCGTCGAAGTCGTCCGTCCACAGCGCCAGATGGTGGCCGCCGACGTCGCTGTTGCGGGGCATCCGCCGATGCCGGCCGGGGCCGGTGTACTCGAAGAGTTCGACGTTGAGGGCGGGGCCCAGGCGCAGCATGGCGATGTGGACGGTGGCCCGGGGGTCGACGCCGAGCTGGCGGCGCATCCAGTCGTCGGCGGCGGCGATGGGTCCGGTGCGGTAGGCCTCCTCGGCGCCCAGGACCCCGGTGAAGAAGGCGACGGCCTCGTCGAGGCGGGGCACGGTGAAGGCGATGTGGTGGACCGCGCGCAGGCCGGGGACGCGTGAAGTGGCCGGTTCAGCGGGCGAGTTGAAGGTCATGTCCGCTCCTGGGTCGTGTCGGGGTTACGGGGTGGCAAGCGCCGGGCGACGGCCTCGGGGGTGACGGTCAGGCAGAGCAGTTCGGCGCCCCGGCTTCCGGCCCGCAGCGTGACGTCCGCGGCGGTGGGGGCCAGGAGC
>NZ_JBJHPC010000104.1:0-16428 GCF_045257485.1 Streptomyces sp. YS-3
GGGGGCAGGGACCTGGGGACGGGAGGCCGGTGGGCGGCCGACTCCAGGAGCGTGCGGACCTGTTGGGCGAGGCCGGGGCCGGGTATCGGCAGGTCCATTTCTGGTTCGCGCAGGTACGGGCCCTTGACGTGAGGTCGGCAGGGGCAGACGAGGTGTGATCGGCGCGGTGTGCCGGTGGCGAAATACCGGCAAGTTGGTGGGCCGACGCCCTGGGGACCGCCGAGCGATTCGCTGCCCATACCTTCCACCCACACGCTGTCCACCGCCTCATTCAGCCCTGGAGAGGGGCGAGCCAGTCGGTCAGCAGGCGGTTGACCTCATCGGGGCGCTCCTGCTGGATCCAGTGGCCGCAGCCTTCCAGCAGGTGGGAGGCGGTCAGGCCGGGGAGGGTGGTGGAGTAGGCGTCGATGGCGTCGGACATCCAGGTGGTCGAGGCGTCCCGGGTGCCGCCGATGAACAGGGACGGCTGCTTGATCGGGGCTCCGCGGTGGGGGGCGAGGTCTTCCCAGTCGCGGTCCATGTTGCGGTAGCGGTTGAGGGCGCCGGTCAGGCCGGTGCGCTCGAACTCCCCGACGTAGAGGTCAAGGTCGTCCTCGGTCAACCAGGCCGGCAGGACCCCCGTCGGGAAGCGGTCGCGCAGCCGCCGGCCGCCGCCGCGGGTGATGAAGTGCGGGTCGGGTTCACCCTGGGCGGGCATGGTGTCGGCGGACAGTGCCGCGTAGAAGCCCGCGAGCCAGCCGCGGACGTCAGGCTCGATCTCCGCCTCGGCGCGGCCGGGCTGTTGGAAGTAGGAGACGTAGAACTCCTGCTCGGGGCCGCCGATCTGGCCGAAGATGTCGGTGGGGCGGGGGCCGCCGGGCGGCGCGTAGGGGACGCTCAGCAGGCCGACGGCGCGGAAAACCCCGGGGTGGAGCAGCGCGCTGGCGGCAGCGATGCTGGAGCCCCAGTCGTGGCCGACGACCACCGCGTCTTTTTCGCCGAGGGCGCGCACGACGGCGACGTTGTCCTCCACCAGGTCGAGCATCCGGTAGGCGGCGGTCGCCTCCGGCTTGGAGGAGCGGCCGTAACCGCGCACGTCGATCGCCACCGCCCGGTAGCCGGCCGCGGCGAGGGCCGGGAGCTGGCGGCGCCAGGAGTACCAGGACTCAGGGAAACCGTGCACGAGCAGGACCAGCGGGCCGGTGCCCTGCTCGACCAGGTGCAGGCGTCCGGCCGGGGCCTCAACGGTGCGGTGGCGGAATGCGGCAGACGACTCGGATTGCATGGACTTCTCCTCGGTTCGCGGTGACACGGCTGCCCATCGATCATGCGGCGCAGCACCCGCCCGACGCGATCATCCTTGCCATTCTGGCAACCTTGCAGGACAGAGCGGTGAAGCGGCATGGCACGAAGGAGCGTGGAAGGTGGCAGTCGATGATGTGGACGGCACGCTGGCCGCGATGGGGCCCCGGTTACGGGCCGCGCGCGAGCACCACGGCGCGACACTCGCCGGTGTCAGCTACGCGACCGGCATCTCACCCAGCACGCTGTCCCGGATCGAGACCGGCCGACGCAAGCCCACGCTGGAGGTTCTGCTGCAGCTGTCAATGGAGTACGGCGTCTCCCTGGACGAGCTGGCCGGCACAGCATCCGCCCCCACGGCCGAGCGGCGCGCTACGGCGCCGCTGGGCTTCGGCGACGCCAAGGCGGTGTTGCCGTTGACCCGGTACGTCGGCGGCCTGCACGCCCACAAGCACGTCCTGCCCGCCCTCGAGGACCCGCCCGCGCGGCCCCGTCAGGTCTCCCACGACGGCTACGAGTGGCTGTGTGTCCTGTACGGACGCCTGTGGCTCGCGCTCGGCGACCAAGACCTCGTCCTGACCCCTGGAGACGTTGCCGAGTTCGACACCCGCACTCCGCACGGGGTGGCGAACTCCAGCCCCGGCGGTCCGGTCGAGTACCTGATCATGTTCGGACCGCAGGGCGAGCGCCTACGGCCGCGCACCTCTCCAGCCGCTCCTCGCGGGACTGGTGACAGAAGGGCTGCGGGGTGACCGGCTGGGACAAGCTGCGTTGCCTTGTCGGTGACAACCACGCTGCTTCGTTCGGTCTCCTTCGCCACGTCATCCGGCTTCGCCGGTGACAAGGACTGAGCTTTGGCTCACCGAACCAGACGGTTGGGCGGACCGCCATTTGCTTTCTCCGACGGGAAGCGTGTCCTGACGTTCGGTCCGACGGGCGGCAGCCGCGCCGTTCCCCCACCGGAGGGCTGAAAACACTGCATTACTGACCTCTTCGGCGTGATGTCGGGGCTGACGCGGCGTGATCCCTGCGGTGTGCCACGACCATGCGGTATGCGCAAGGCGGAGGACTGACCGCGGAGCGGCGGCAGTTGCGTGACCAGATCAGGCGACAGGCTGGCAAGCGGTTCGAGCAGGGCGACAGCTCTGCGGTGTGCGCGAAGGATCTGCGGGTGAGTGAGCGGTGGGTGGAACGCTGGCGGCAAGCCTGGCGCGAGGGGCGGCCTGGACGCCCTCGCCTCGGAAGGACCGCCCGAACTGCCTAAACTGCCTAAACCGTCCGACGAACAATTCGCCTTGCTCAAGACGGAGTTGCTACGCGAGCCGAAGGCGCATGGCCGGGAGGACCAACGGCGGGCGCTGCTGAACTTGAACTCGCGGCAGCCCGCGGCCGGAGCGGCCACGGGCTGTCGGTCGTCGCACGCGGGCCGGGTGTGGGCCCGCGCGAGATGCGTGAGATGTACGAAGGTCAGCGAACGGTCACGTTGAACACCGGCGAAACGGCCTTCCCGTTCACGATGCGCAGGTCGTTCTTGCCCTTCAGGCCGAGCTTGACGCCCAGCGAGTAGGTGCCCTTGGAGCCCAGCGGCGTCACAGCGGGCAGGCTGACCCAGTTCTTGCCCTGCTTCTGCTGGAGGGCCATCTTGCTTCCCGCCTTCAGGCCGGTCGCGGTGCCGGTGACCCGGAACAGCTGCCACGCCTTCACCGAGGTCACTGACGGCTTGGCGGTAATGCCGACCTTGACGCTGGTCGCCTGTACGACGGGGGCGGCCGAGGCAACGGTTCCCGCGAGGACGACGGATGCCGCGCTGACAACGCCCACGGCAGCGATACGCAGGGAGTGCCGCTTGGTGATGGCCATGAAATTCCCTCTCAGTCGAAAAAGCCCATATCTCATGGTTGAGTGAGTTGGCGCCCTTTGCTCGCTTCTTGCCTGAGAAGAAGGCCCTCGCCCAGAACGCGTTGCCCCACGTTTGTCACCGTCCTGCAACAACCACCTCCCGGCGCCACTCCGGTGCCTCGTGCGAGCCCGCGCCTCACCCAGGTCGTGTACACGGCCCAGGTGAGGCAGTACGGGTTCCAGGCGTAGGTGAGTGTCGAGGAGGTGTTGCCGGTGGGGATCCGGTGCGTGCGGGCAGCACCCCGGCAGACTCGCTGACATGGCTGAGAAAGTCACCCGCATCAACCCCGAGCAGCTGCATGAGACGTCCGGCTACCACCACATCACAGTGGTGGAGGCAGGCCGTACGGCCTATATCTCGGGACAGTGCCCGCTTGATCGGAACGGTGACCTCGTCGGTGCCGGTTCCCTGGAGGCGCAGGTCGACCAGGTGGTCGCGAACGCGCTGGCTGCCCTGGCCGCGGTGAACGCCGAGCCGCAATACGTGGTGCGGTCAGTGATCTACGTACGGAGCGACGAGAGGGACGTGCTCGGAGCGGCGTGGCGTCGGCTCACCCAGTCCGCCGTGGCTCCGGCGTTCACCACCGCCAGCACGCTTTTGGACGTTGCCCAGCTGGGCTTTCGCGGACAGCTCGTCTAGGTGGATCTGACGGTGGCGCTGCCTGACTGACCGACGGGCCATTCGGGTGCGGAGTTCGACGTTCGACGGCGGCGCATTGATGCGTTCGTTTGGACGCCGGGAGGTCGTCGCCGACCAGATGACCGCTTCCTTCAAATAGCTCGGCGGCACCGAGCGGCGAGATACGAGGGCCGTAGCCGGCACGTACGGTCGCAGGAGAACAGACGCGAACCGAAGTACTGCGTCGGGGCGGCCCAGTTGTCCGCGGACAACCCTTCTTGTCCGCCCCGTGATCCGAGCCGACCTGCACGGATTGCCGCGGGACATGCGGACAACTTCCCCTGCCCGGCAGTGTCAGACAGCGGGACACGTCCATGCATCCTGAATAAAGGAGATGTCATGTTCAAACGCATGCTCGCCGCCACAGCCGCGCTCGGTGCCGCCCTGGCCGGCATGGTGTCCGTCGCCCCCTCGGCCTCCGCGCAGGAGAACGGTTTCGCATGCAGGTCCGACACCACGTGGAACCACTCGTGGGCGAACTGGGGCGGCGCCAACATAGATGCCTGCATCAGCCAGAACGGATCGACGATCACCGCCGGAATCGGAGTCAACAATTCCTTCCCGTCCGATCCCTGCGCCCAGCTCGTGGACGCGGCCACCGGGAAGTGGCTCTACGACTTCGGGTGCGTCGACCGGGTGACCGGCAAGTGGGTCCCTGCCTACGGCGGGAACCAGTACTACAACATCCGCTCGATCGACCTACCCAAGAACACGAGGCAGGTCCTGGTACAGGTTGGCTTCTGGGCCGACCTGGGTTCCGGGGTCCAGTACTACATGAACGTTCAGAGCCCGCGGATCATTTTCTAACCCGGGTGAAGACACAGATCACCACGCCGAGTTCACCCTGACGCCGGTCCCTGGCGGTGCGGGGCGCACGCCGCTCGCGTGCGCCCCGTCAGTGGTGTTCCGCCGACGTCAGATGTGCTCCGCCGGGTTCGCCGGCAAGATGAAGTTCCAGCTGCCCGGTCCGTGGTGCTGGCCGTCGGGGGAATTCCTGGAAGGGCAGGCTCCGTTGGTGGGGTTGCCGTTCCACCACAGGCCGAAGCAGTAGTTACAGAATCTCCAGTTGTTCTGGTACGCCGTCACCTCGTCCGGTATCGGCAGTCCCATCAGCGCCCTCGCTTCGTTGTGGGCGGCGGCGCCGGGCGGCATCGCCGGAGCGGACTTCGTGCCGTGGTGCGGGGCGGCCTGCGCCGCGGGTGCGCCGAGCGCCACCGCACCGGCGGCCAGCGCCGCGCCACCGGCGGCCCTGATGATGCCGCGACGCGTCTGAGGCTGATCGCTCACGTCCTTCTCCTTCATGTCCTGGAGCACTGAGGAACACAGGAACAGCCCCGGTCCGTGGAGATGAGCGCGGGACCGGCACGGGAATGACTGTGCTCCGCCGACGGGTTGTCCGACATCCCCAGAAATGGGCATTGACAGGCGACCCGGCGCGTACCCCGGAGGCAGTCGATCACGGACGTACCGATAACAGGACCGGTGGACCGGTGGACCGGTGGACCGGTGGACCGGTGGACCGGTGGACCGGTGGACCGGTGTGGAACTTGATTGCGGCCGTCTGAAACCGCCCTGTTGGCGGGCAGAGGGCCCTTGCGATCGTCAAGACCGCGGTCGGAGCGGCATGACAAAGCCAATGGTGGGGGCGTGACGGACGACCTCGTTGGTGCGGCCCGGAGGCGGCCCAGGCGAGTGCGCCGAGGGCGAAGCCGTAACCGGCGACCCGCCCATGCCCGTTGTCCTGCGCGAACCACATCACCAGCCCGAGCGCCGGCACACCGAGCGCCAGCAGGTGGTTTGTGCGGACGGCCTGGCCGCGGCCCGCCTTCGTCGTCGCAGCCCTCGCGCCGGTGTCGCCGGCGTTCTCGTCGGCGCCGCCGCGCAGCAGCAGGGCCGCGGCCAGCGTCGCGCCCAGGAAGCAGGTGGCACCGGAGCTGCCGGCGAAGTTGCGTGGGCCGGTGTTGTGGGAGGCCTGGACCCACAGCTTGTCGATCTGCTCCGGCAGCAAGATGCCCCGCGATGAACAGGCGAGTGTCAGCGGCGCACCCCAGAACCAGTCGGTGAAGGCCGCGACAGCGGCGAAGGTGGCGATGTTCCAGGCGACGCCGCCGAAGCCGCCATTCTGCACGAAGACCGAACCACACGCCACCAGCCAGACTTCGACGGGTCCACGTCGAGCGCGTCCATCACCCGCGCCCAGCACAGTTGGAGGGTCACACCAGCGAGGGCGAGCCCGGTCAGACCAACGGCCGCCCAGGGGAAGCGCCATTGGGCCGGCGTGCTCTGGCCGACCGTGCTCAGCCATGACTCCGCTTACGTGCTCCAGGAGCAGAGCGAGACGCCCGCGATGCCGGTCACCGCCGAGGATGTCACCGCCCTCCAGCGGAACTTTCCTCGAACAGCGACCGCGGCGGCCACGTGCGGGCCGGAGGAGAAATTCACCCGCAGCCTGGACCTGCTTTGCGCCGGCATCGCGACACTGATCCAGCCGCCGTCCGAGGCACTTCTGCCTGAGGGCCCGTAGGGCTGATGCGCGAACCTTGTGGCCGGGGCCGGAGCCGCCATCGCCCTCGGTGCGGCGGGTTACGCGCAGTTGGCCGGGACCGGCCACCGGACGCGGCCTGGTCCCGTGGGGCCGCTACCTGGACCGTTCACCGTGCATCATCATCAGCAGCACGGTCAGGGACATCGCGGCCAGCAGCCAGCCGATGGCGCGCAGAGCGCGCAGGCCGCAGCCGGGCAGGACCCAGTACCCCCACAGCAGGCGGCGTTCGCCCCACGGGGTGCCGATCAGGTCGTGGCGGCGCATCTCACACTCGCCGTAGTCAACCCATGCCATACCGCAGCCGCAGGTCATTGCTTGGGTGAAAACCTAGCTCTCCGCCTCCAACGCCCTGCGTGCTGCTCTCTGAAAGGCGCTGCCTGGCGCGCGCTTTGCTGCGACTGCCTGCATGTACTGCGCGTCGAAGTCCCCCAAGCGGCCAACTCCACCTTGGCAGGCAGCCTCATGCCAAGCCGTCCCGGCCATGTCCAAGGCATACATCGCCCGCCGCAGAGCATCCCCTGCATCGGCCACGAATGCGGGACCTACGACGGCGACCTCAGCCACCGCAGAGCTGAAGGGAGCCCATGCCGCATGGGCGTCGGCCGCGGGTTCACGCCACTGCTCCTCAGAATTCCCTTCGACGCGAAGACTTGCTGCCAACTTCCACCACGCCGCCGACACTTGCTTGGAAGCGCTGATGCATTTGCCGTAAGCGTTGCGGCGAGCCTCCTCCAGCCTGAGCTCCCGGTCGATCTGCCGCTGCCGTCTCTGCTGTAATCCCTGGCTCATGGTGGTGACCACGCCTCCCCCAAACCCTCCGAGCGTGCCGATCGCCGCACCGACTACAGCTGCCACTCCTGCGTCCATGGGAAGCCATTAGACCCTGGGACGCCGCAAGGCTGCCAGATCGGGTAACCCCCGATTTTCACGACACAGGATCCAAAGCGTGTTGCAGAAGGCCTTGTCCGGACAGGTCAGGGATCGCAACCTTCGGGCCGACTACTCACCAAACTCGATCCGGCTGCCACCCAGCCCACGGACACCACCCCAAAAATTCGCAGAGTCTCCGGTGCCGGCGCACCAGGGCTCAGCACGAGCCTCACCTGCACGACTGAACGTCTGGACGACTGCGAATCGCTCCGACGAGGCTCGATCCCACCGGCACAACCTGTGACGGCGCTCTGGCCAGCGGCGCCGAGGCATGCGGAAGTCCCGGGCTGCGCCACATCACCTCGGCAGTCTGCCTCTCGCAGAGCTCTCACAGATGTTCAATTGTGAGAACGGCGTTTGGCGGGAGTCGCCGTGAGCCAAGAGGGAAGATCCGCTTCCCTGCCCTGAGGCTCGAGGAGATCCAGCAAGTGCATCTTCAGGTCTAGTGCGGCATACAGTTGCATCAGCCTGTCGGAGGTCGGACTCTTGTGCTTGAGGCAGATCTTCAGGGCCATGCTGACGGCTCGTAGCGCCGCCAAAAGATCACGCTGGTTTTGAAGGATCTGGGCCTTGCCAAGGAGTGAGCGGGAATTTCAGATTCGCACTCGGTTGGTTTGTCCGCCGCCAGTCTGCGGAAGATCTCCACCGCTTGCTGCTGCGCGGTCAGACCTTCTCCGTGCCGTCCCACCTCCGAAAAGCGGGGCCAAGGTTGGAGAGTGCAATAGCGAACTGGGATTCGTACCCGGCTGGGTTGCTTGCTGCCAGTCGGCGCACCACCCGTAAACAACTCCCACAAACCGTCCGGCAATGCACCCCCCGACACCGACACCGCCGACACATCGACAGTCCTCTTCCGGCCGCGCGATCGCCTATCTCGAACGCGCCTGCGCCGCAGCCACACGGGTGCTGGACGAGGACCACCCCACAACGAATAGCCGCGCCCGCTGGTGAACGCGCTGACGGCAGATCGCGCCAGTGCGCAGGACTGCGTGCAAGGACACTCGCCATCTCAGGAAGTCCAGTCCTCTTACTGGTTTAGAGAAGTGACCAGGCCGAACGAGATGGCGCCGGACCAGACAGGGCGGGGCATACGTCCTCCCAGACCCCCTTGGGACAGGACATCCAGCCTACGGCCGCGCCGCATCCCCAGCATGCGAGATCAGGGCAGCGTGTAAGGCCGGGGATAGCCCATCTGCTCGTACTCACGGGTCTGCGCGTCGATCTGCTCCAGGGCGCGGGCGCGGCCGTGTGCTTCCAGCCGCATCACCGCCGTGCAGATCGTGATGGCGTGGGTCTGGTCCGCCGGAGCCAGATCCGCCACCGCCTGGGTGAGGCCGACCTCGCCCGCTGCGACGCGGCGTACCGCGGCGGTCGCTGCGAACTCGGTCTCCGCCGGTGCCAGCGCCGCCACTGCATCGATTAGACGCAACGACATGGTCGGCTCCCCCGGCTGGTCGAAGACCTCGTCGTGGCTGATGACCGCCCAGGCCAGCACGCGCTCAAGCTGGTCGGATTCCAGGCCGATGAGACAGACAGCGATCCGGGCGCGGTCCTGCGTGAGGTAGGACCGCGTCAGATCGGCCGCCTGCCGCATCGCTTCGACCAGCTGCGGATCGTCTTCTGATGCCATGCCGCCACTTCTAGCGGACCCGAGGAGACGTCGGACAGCCTTCACCGCTTTCCTCACCGGGATGTGTCGTACGGCGCGTCTTCACATGACAAGAAAATCGAACAGGTGGTCTAATTCGGCCATGGCGCGAACGCACTTCCCCCACGATCTTCTGGCAGCCCAGACCGCCTGGTACACCGTCTACCACCAGCTCGCCACCACGGCCGCCGACGGCGCCGCGCACCGTCGCCGACTGCTGGAGCTGTCCCGGCGTATCACCGCGCACCCCTTCTGGCAGAGCCCCGCGGGCACCCCCGCCGCCCGCGTCGCCCTCAAGGAGCTCGCCCGCACGCGCATAAAGACACAGCCCTGACGCTCACCAGTCAGCAGTCCCCTATCCCGCAGGGGCCAGGAGCGAGGCGCCGCGTACGAGGAGACGTTCACAGGCCGGCCGGAGAGGAAAGGAGGCAGCAGCCATGGAGAGCACGCATCTCGTCCGGCTGACGTTCCGAACGGGCGGGCCAGCAGTGGAGGGCGAGTGGTCTGTCGCCGGTACGGCGCAGGACCGGTACACCGAGTGGGTCGGCCGGCACAGCGCCAACCCTGCCGCGGTCATCCAGCTCATCGAGGACAGCGGCGGGCGTCAGCGGGTGGACCGGACCTGGACGGACCGCGGCGAGACCGTCGGAGCGTGGCCGGCAGCGAGGGCACGATGAGCACGCCCCAGATGTGGCCGCGGCCTCCCCGGGCAGCGGAGCCGGCATCACCGCCACAGGAGGCCGCCGTCTTACGCAACTACAGCCCCTACGAGGTCGTCGCCATCAACCTGTGGGTCGGCGATCACCAGTACCGAACGGTGGCCATGGCCCACTACGACACTCCCGAGGGCCGCCGTGCCTACCACCAGTGTCTGTGGCCCGCGCTGCCCGACGGCGCCCTCACCGGCTCGTACTGGTGGAACCCCGCCACCATGACCCGACGGGACTTCACCCCATGACCCAGCCACTGCCGCCGGGCCTGCTGCCGCCCGATCTTCCCCGCCTGGAACCGCTGCGGGCCTGGCACGCCATGTGGCTCACCCTGATCGACCAGGCCATCACCGACATCAAACGCCAAGAAGCCGAACGCGAAGAAGGCCAGAAACGGCGGCCTCCACCGCCGGAGTGGACCATCGAGCACGCCCTCGGCGGACCGCACCTGCTCACCGCCGTCCACACCGGCGACTGCTGGCTGCTCCGCCACTCCGGACGCATGGCCTCCGTCGACCGCGCCACCGCCCGCCAGGCCCTCGCCGACGACGTCGAACTCTGCGGCTTCTGCCGCCCGGACACGGCACTTGGCACGATCGACTGACCATCAGCTCCTGCCTCTGGGACCCCACCATCCCGCCCGCTCACGGCAGGCCTGGAAGGGTCCGTCCGCTCCGGGCCGGCGCAGGCAACACGAAGTCGGCGGGAATGGGTCCGCCTCGCAGGTGCTCGGTCTGCCGTGTCAGAAGGAGGTCGAGAGCGCTGGCAGCCCCTTGGACCTTGTCGCGGAGCTCGGTGGTGGTGTGGTTCGAAAGCTGGTTGGTGAGGTTTTGTAACAGGGCCCTGCGGATCAGGGTCGTGGTCTCGGTGAGGGAGGTACGAACACTGCTGGATGTGCCCCCGACGAGGGTGATTCCTTCGGTGGAGGTGAGCCGGTAGAGAGCGGTGGTGATGACGTCAAGCAGGTCCAGGACCGTCGTGTCGTAGGAGTCGATGTCAACGGGGCGGTTTGCTTCAACGTTCTGGAGCACGGTCTCCATATGAAGGGACCATGACCTCGCGGCGACGCGGCCCGCGGCCACAGCCTCCAGCGCCAGTTGCCGAGCCTGCCGCGACTGCTCCTGCGCCAGGTGCCGAGCCTGGCGCGACTGCTCCCGCGCCGTGTTGCGCTCGTCCGCCCTGCGTGAGGACCGTTGAGCGAGTCCTGTACCGATCGCGCCGATCGACGCACCACCCAGGACCCCGACTAACCCATAGATTGCCTCAAGAGCAGCCACCGCAGCAGTCTGCGGTTCAACAGGGCGTCTTTCAAGAGCGATATACGAGCAGGCTCTTCCTTGGCGGGACATTTCCCTGAGCCGCCTGCCTGCGGGATACGCCACTTGGGCGTGCATCGGGCCGCATCGACGCACCTTCGGAGAAGATCGAGCACCACGATGCGCCCCGGATGCTGGGGTATGAGCCTAGAAGGGAAGCTCTGCCACAACAGGCACCTTCAGGTCACCTGTTCCCCTTTCTTCTGGGCGCGCCAGAGCCAGGCGGCCACGCGCGCCGGCACGTACGACCGGAAGGGCAGCACGAGTGACGCGGGCCGCGCCGTCCCTCCCCGGCCTCTCCAACGGGTGGCCGACACCTGTCCGCGTCCCGTACCGCGGACCGGCCAGGTGGCGACGGCGTTGGCCGATCCAAGCGTCAGCCGCTGCGTCTCCTTGATCCGCAGCCGCGCGCCGGATGTCATCAGCGCGGGCAGCGTGAACGTCCGGCCGCGCGATGGAAGAAGCCCTCCGCCGTTCCGTTGCCGAGGACCGGCCAAAAGCGTCGCCGCGCACGACACCGCCAGCAGCGCCTCAACAAAGCGCTCACCGCCGGAGGCCGGTCCGGCGTGGAAAAAGCAACTATGTCTCCTCAGGCCGCCCTGGCTCTCCCCCATGACCGCCGTCGCTGCACGGGCAATCCCACCAAGCCCTCAGCGCATATCTCAAGGACGACGGCCAGCCGCTCCCCGTCCCCGCAGCCCGGAACAGGCGCTGCTGGAGACCGCAGGGGGGGGTGCCCCTATGTAGTTCGTCAAGGTGGCGGGTTAGCTTGCTGCTGATGCCGGCTGGTTGGCTGGAGGAGGAAGTGGTGGGGACGTCGGGTGGACGGTCGGAGGTGCGGCCTGTCGAAGACTGGCGAGACGTCTATGACCTGCTGGATGCCGTTCGGCAGCGGCCGAACGCATGGGTGCGTAACGGCTCGTTGGAGGAACTGGCGGTGCTGATGTTCGGGTATCACCTCGCCCTTCAGGTCCACGATGTCGATGAGCCGTTCGAGTTTCACCGTGGGAGTGGAGGGTTTGCCTCCTGGCTTAGCAGGACCCATGGTTGGTCGATGGCGATTGCGTGGGACGCCGCAATCGTGGAGAACCTCCCTGGCGAACCCCCGCTTGATGCCTTCTTCCGTCTCGTTGATGAGTACCGAGAGTTCGCAGGTCAGCCGGTTCGTGAGCCCATTCATCGCGGTATCTGTTCAAGCTGATCGCGCGGGCTGGGGCTCGTAGAGGGTGCCGTCGCGGAGCATCGCGAAGAGGACGTCGGCTCGTCGTCTCGCGAGGCAGAGGAGGGCCTGGGTGTGGTGTTTGGCCTGGGCGATCTTCTTGTCGTAGTAGGCCCGGGAGGCTGGGTCGCCCAGGGCTGCGAAGGTGGACAGGAAGAAGGTCCGTTTGGGCTGTTTGTTCCCTCTCCGGGACGGCCGTTCGCCGCGGATCGAGGAGCCCGAGTTGCGGGTTGCCGCGGCGAGCCCTGCGTAGGCGGCGAGGTGGGCGGCGGAGGGGAAGCTGCTGCCGTCGCCGACCTCGATGAGGATCCTGGCTCCGGTCCTGATCCCGACTCCCGGCATCGAGATCAGGACCCGGGAAAGAGGGTGGGTTTCCAGCAGCTCATCGATCCGCCCGGCGCCAGGAGCTTGCGCTGGTCAAGGACGGCGGCGAGCGAGCTGGCCAGGCTCGGGACGATCAGGGCGGCCGCTTCGGTGCCGGGACCACCACGGTCTGCTCGTCCAGCGCGGTGAATATGTCCTCGACCAGCCGGTCGGCCATCCGCGGTGCCTTCGGCCGCAGCAGCGTGACCAGCCGCCGGCGGCCTGCCTTGCGGATCTGGGCCGGCGATCCGAACCGTTCCAGCAGGGCCAGGACGGCCGGGTGTTGCAACCGCGGGCCCAGGACCCGCTCCCGGGACGGGTGGATCTGGGTCAGCAGGCTGTGGAGCCGGTTCGCGACCCGGGTGGCCTCACCGGTCAGGTCGTCGTCGAAGCCGACGATCATCTCCAGCTCGGCGCTCGTCTCGTCTGCGAGGTCGACCGAGCGCAGCGTGTGAGACATCGCGCGGGCGGCATCGGCGATGATGAACGTGTCCCTCGCATCGGTCTTGGCCTCGCCGGGATAGAGGTCGGCGATCCGCCGCATCGTCAAGCCGGGCAGGCAGGCGACGGGGCAGCCCATGTCTCTCACGACGGCTAGGGGCAGGGCTCCGATCGAGGTCGGCTGGTCGACCACGACCAGCACCGTCCCGTGCTTGGCCTGGAGTTTCGCGGACAGCTCGCGGAGCTTGGGCTCGGTGTTGGGCAGGCGCTTGTCGAACGCGTTCTTCCCGGCCAGGTTGACAGCGGTGGCGTGGTGTTCGCCCTTGCCGACGTCCAGGCCGAGATAGACCCCCGTCCCACAAGACCACCGGGGAGAAAGCCAGATCTCCATGACGACGACCCGTCAGAAGAAGCGTGCCGCGAGCTCGAAGACCGGGTCGCTTCAGTCGCTGACCAGGACCAAGGTGTACGCCAAGGCTCCGTAGTCCTAGCCCAACAACCAGGGGAAAAGTAACCCGCTGGTAGCTTTCAGGGCTTCGTAGCTGCGGTCTTCGGGCTGACGGGGCATGGCCTGGGTCTTGTCGAGGTGCCCGTACACCGTGGACCGTGGCGCGCCGGACATGGCGGCGATCTGCTGGACGGTCTTCTCCCGCTCGCTCGTCGTAAGCCCGTTGGGCGAGCACGGCCTGGTCCTCGGTGAGCTTCGGTCGATGCCCGCCGACCCGGCCGCGGGCCCGTGCGGACGCGAGACCGTCCTTGGTGTTGGCCACGATCAGTTCGCGCTGGAGTTCGGCGAGCACGGACAGCATCCCGAACATGGCCCGGCCCTCCATCGTGAAGGTGTCGATGCGGCGGCGGCTCGGGGATACAGGGCCTCCTCAACCGCCACCGGCTGCGACGTTCCTGCGCCGCAGCCAGTGCCACCTCCGGCTCTGTGGCCGTTGGGCGGACATGGCCAGCGCTGTCTCCAGCGCGTTGCGGGTGCTCAAGGTATGCGTGTGCTCGTCGCCCAGGATGCGGACGCGGTCATCGAGGGTTCGGCGCAGCAGGTCTATCGCCTCGGCCTGCTCACCTGCACTGGTCAAAGCGAGAGCGAGGTTGTGGCGACTGGCAAGGGTATCCGGGTGCTCGGGGCTCAGGATGCGGGTGCGGTCCTCCAGGGTCTGCCGGTGCATGCGCACTGCTTGTGCGTGCTCGCCCATCCCGTGCAGCGCGAGACCGAGGCTGTCCCGGCTGGCCAGCGTGTGCGGATGCTCGTCGCCCAAAATGCGGGCGTGGTTGTTGAGCGCCTGCCGCAGCAGCTGTATCGCTTCCGTCTGCTCACCCGCCCTGGTCAGGGCGCTGGCGAGGTTGTGGCGGCTGAGCAGGGTGAGGTGGTGATCGGTACCCAAGACACGGATGCGGTCGTCAAGGGTGCTCCGGTGCATGCGCACTGCTTGTGCATGCTCGCCCATCCCGTCCAGCGCGAGACCGAGGCTGTCCCGGCTGGCCAGCGTGTGCGGATGCTCGTCGCCCAAAATGCGGGTACGGTCGCTGAGGGTCTGCCGCAGCAGACCTACCGCCTCGGCATGCTCACCCGTCCCGTCCAAAGCGCATGCGAGGTCATTGCGGCTGGTCAAAGTATCGGGGTGCACGGGGCCCAGGATTCGGGTGCGGTCCTCCAGGGTCTGCCGGAGCAGGCCTATTGCCTCGGCCGGCTCTCCCATTCCGAACAAGGCATTGCCCAGGTTGTTGCGGCTGGTCAAGGTATCGGGGTGCTCGGGGCCCAGCATGCGGGTCTCGACGTCGAGGACCCGTTCATGCAGCAGGCGCGCCGCACCGAAAGCCCCAGCCGTCTGCAGCACCTGCGCCAGGTCGTTGAGAGTGGTGCGGTGGTGTGCGGGAGTGCGCGGGTCCGCATAGTCGAGCAGCAGCGGCAGGTGGGGGGCGAGGAGCACGGCTGCAGGCCAACCAGCGCGCCCACGCTGGTTGGCCTCGTGCACGGCCGCGGTCAGCCGCTCGGCAAGGGCCTGGTGCCACACGGCGAGATCGGAGGTCTCGGCCGTGAGGGCGACAGCGTTGATCTCTCGGATCAGGGGATGCAGCACCGCCTGCGCCCCCTCACTGCTGCCCGACGCCCGGCCCGTGCTGCCGGGAGAGTGGGGCAGGCCGAGGAGACCGTAGCGGTGCAGGCCGGCGAACGCGGCCTCCAGGGCCACCGCGGTGACGTCGTGTCCGGTGACGACGGATAGCAGGTCCGGGGTGATCAGGGACAGTGGGACGGGGGCCTGAGCCAGCAGGGCCAGCAGTCGCAACACAGGGCGGGCCAAAGCGTTGCCCTCCCCGGCGAGCTGATCCAAGGAAACCTCCCAGGTGTGCCGCACCACGGCGCGGGCGACCTGCGGATGGGAGGCATTCGGGTGCGCCACTCCCAACAAGAACCGCAGTTCCTGTTCCAGGGCCTGGCGGTAGGCGGCAAAGGTGCGGTAGCGGCTGGTGGGTCCGGCCAGATAGGTGCCGGCCGCGTGCAACGCCAGTGGCAGCCCGCCCAGTCGCGCCGCCAGCTCCCGGGCCTGCTCGGCGGTGCCGGCTGCGGGAGCAGCGTCCAGCAGGACCTGCCCCGCAGGCCGCACCGGCAATGGCTCCAGTGGCAGCAGCTGTGCGCACGGACCCCAGGTCTGCTCGCTGCCATCCCGGCTGGTCACCACCAGCAGGCCCCGGCCATAAGGACGGATCCAGCCGCGATAGTCGGCTACCGGCTCCCCTGCCGGGCCGATCTCGTGCGGCTCGTCGGCGTTGTCCACCACCAGCAGCCACTGCCTCACCCGGCACAACTGTCGCCAGACCACATCCGGCAGGCTCGCATGCCCCGCTCGCGCGGCCTCCAGCTCTGCCTCTGGAAGGCCGCAGGCCAGCGCCGCCTGCACCATCTGCTGCGCCAGCTCGGCACCGTCACGCCAGCGCACCCAAAACACTCGCCAGCCCGCCGCCTCGGCCTGGGTGGCCAGTTGCGCGGCCACCGTTGTCTTGCCCATCCCGCCGACCGCGCACAGCACCGCGAACCGACCTCGTGGCCGCCGAAGCATGCCTGCCAGCACGGCGAGTTCGCCCTCACGCCCCCGCACGCGCTGAACATGCGGGGGGCGTAACGAAGCCTGCTGGCCCCGGGCCAGTCGACTCACCGGTGCCAGCCGCACCGGGGGCCTCGCTGCGGCATCCAGATGTCGGCCCCACAGCGACAGCCCGATGCTGACCGCCACCAGCACGCCGAACACCGGCCAGATCACCCACGCCTGCGCCGCCCAGCCAGGCACCGCCGCACTGGCGTAGTTGGTCACCGGCCCCAGCACAGCCGCCACCACTGCGGCTGCTCCCGCTACCGCCGACCCGGCCCACACACCCCGCCTACGCCCCATGG
>NZ_JBJHPC010001031.1:0-1209 GCF_045257485.1 Streptomyces sp. YS-3
GCATGGGGGGCAGGGCGGGCGCGGGTGCCGTGCCGCCCTCGGGGTTCTCCACGTCCAGCAACTGCACGGCCTGGCTGCCGAGTTCGGCGGTCAGGGGTCCGGGGAGCCAGGGGCCCGTCGAGGCGTCCTCGGGGCCGAGGCGCTCCAGGATCTCCGCGAGCGAGGGCCGCGACTCGGGGGTCTTGTGCAGACAGTCGCGTACGAGGTCGCGCAGGGACTCCGGGACGCCGTCCAGCTCCGGGGGCTCCTGGGCGATCCGGAACATCAGCGCGTGCACACCGCTGTCGCTGCCACCGAAGGGGAGCGTGCCGCTGGCCGCGTACGCCAGTACGGAGCCGAGGCAGAAGACGTCGCAGGCCGGGGTGATCCGGTCGCCGCGCACCTGCTCGGGGGCCATGAACCCGGGCGAGCCGACGAGCGCGCCGGTACGGGTCAGGCCCTCGCCGGCGCTGGTCTCCAGGGCGCGGGCTATGCCGAAGTCGATGACGCGGGGGCCGTCGAGGGTGACGAGGACGTTGGAGGGCTTCAGGTCGCGGTGGATCAGCCCGGCGGCGTGGATGTCCTGGAGGGCGTGGGTGAGGCCGCGGGCCAGGACGCGTACGGAACGTTCCGGCAGGGGGCCGTGGTCGCCGCCCACCACGGTGTGGAGGCTGGGGCCGGCGACGTACCCGGTGGCGACCCAGGGGACGGGGGCGTCGGTGTCGGCGTCCAGGACCGGGGCGGTCCACCGGCCGCCGACGCGCCGGGCGGCCCGCACCTCCTGCCGGAACCGGCCGCGGAACTCCTCGCGGGCGGCGAGGTCCTCGCGTACGAGTTTGACGGCGACGGTGCGACCGCGGTCGGAACGGGCCAGATAGACCTGGCCCATGCCGCCCGCGCCGAGGCGCGCGAGCAGCCGGTACGCGCCGATCCGCTGCGGATCCCCGTCGGTAAGCCTCTCCATGGCGCCCGCCGCCCCCCTCGCTCGAACGAGCTCAACGGCCTGAGGATAGTGCGCGGCGGAGGAGAGCCGTCCCGACCTGAGCCAATTTGGCTCGGCCACGGGTTTTTGGCGGACCGGTGGTGGCTTGCTCGCGGCCCCTGCAGGGGGTGTGCTGGCTCGGCCACATCGGTCCGGGGCGGTCTGCGGGTGGCCGTGAGGCCTGTCTTTCGTGTGCGGGCCGGTGGTGGCTTGCTCGCGCAGTTCCCCGCGCCCCTGAGGGGGTCGGG
>NZ_JBJHPC010001032.1:0-1203 GCF_045257485.1 Streptomyces sp. YS-3
CGGGTGCGGTGCGGGGTGTGCCGGACGGTGCTGACCTGCGACACCTAGCCCCCGCCTCCCCCTGGTGCGGGGCCGCGCCGCGGCCCCGCGTTCCGGCCGCGGTAGGGGCGTCAGCAGCCGAAGTCGACCAGGTCGAAGGTCGCGTAGTGGTCCGAGGTGTAGTAGTCCTCGTCCGTCTGGCGGCCCGTGACGATGCGGCGGGCGCCGCGCGTCGGGGAGTTCGGGGTCTTCACCGTGTACTCGTGGTAGTAGCCGCTCGACTGCGACGGCAGCACGTGCTCGCGGTTGGAGAAGACGACGCCGTCCTGCGAGTACGGGAACGGGCCTCCCGAGTCGATGAGCCGCAGCGTGTCGTGCGCCTGCGGGGGCAGCTCCGAGGAGCAGATGCTTCCGGTGCTCCGCACCGACGCGGTGGAGGCGGTGGCCTGGACCGCGGTCGGGCCGAGCAGCAGAGTCGCGGCGACCGTGAGGGCCGCGCCGAGCGTGGTGACGCGTGGGGGGATTCTCATGGCGGCCATGATGACGCGCGTAGAGCGGGGCCGGTCAACGCCAATCCCCTTGAATTTTCCACGAGTTAACCTGCGGCACCGGGCCGTAACGGGGGCTTCCGCCGCCCTTTGCCCTCATGGGCAGAATTTGGCCATTCTTTCGTTTCGGCGAACTAACGGCGTTGCTACCCTCCCGGCCATGGACCACACCATGGACCACAGCTCCGCTGCCGACCGCGCCAAGGCGGTCGAAGACCTTCTCCACGTGGCACGCGAACACAGCGGCGTCACGGTGATGTTCCACACCGCGATAGCCGAAAGGCAAGGCCTGGGAGCCTCCGAGACGAAAACGCTCGATCTGCTGGAACGGTACGGACCGCTCACCGCCAAGGAGCTCTCCCAGCACACCGGCCTCGCCCCCGCCTCCGTCACCGGCCTCGTCGACCGTCTGGAGGCCAAGGGTTTCGTCCGGCGCGCCAAGCACCCCACCGACAAGCGGCGGGTGCTCATCGAGATCCGCTGGGAGAACATCCACGGCCTGAAGCGGTTCTTCGTGGACTGGTCCCGTGAAGTGGCGGAGTTCTGTGCGGAGTTCACGACGGAGGAGCTGGTGACCGTGGTCCGCTTCCTGGCCGGCAACAGCACCCTCCAGCGCGAGGCGGCGGCGAGACTCGGGCCGTAACCCCTTCCCCGCCCCTGCTCCGCCGCGTACCGT
>NZ_JBJHPC010001033.1:0-1199 GCF_045257485.1 Streptomyces sp. YS-3
CGCCCCACCAGCTCTACCTCCGGATGAGCGGCGCCCCGGTCTACGCCCACGCCGTGCACCGTATGACCCAGTCCTCCCGCACCGTGCTCGCCCGAGCCGGCTGGCCCGCGAACAGTATCGAAGTCTTCATCGGACACCAGGCCAACCAGCGGATCCTCGACGCCGTCGCCGACCGCCTGAACATCGCCCCCCTCCACCGCCACGGCAACATCCGCGAGGTCGCCAACACCGCTGCCGCCTCCATCCCCCTGGCCATGTACAGCGCCGCCCAGCTCAATGTGCTCCGCTCCGGCGCCCGCACCCTGCTGACCGCGTTCGGAGGCGGACTGACCTGGGGCTCGATCACCCTGACCTGGCCCGACCTCACACCCCACGCCCTGCCTCCACAACCGCACAGCACCCACAACGCCCTGCCACCGAAGACACCTGACCTGGCAGCCGTGTACGACACGCTCCTCACCCTGCTCACCGAGAAGTTCGGTGTTCCCGCGCAGCAGGTCACTCCCGGCATGTCGCTGGCCGACCTGGAACTGGACTCCCTCGCCGTCGCCGAGTTCTTCCTCACCGTCCAGGAACGCTTCAACCGTTCCCTGGACGAGGACCAGTGGCAGGCCGAACGCACCCTCCAGGACATCGCCAGCACAGTGAAGGCACTGCGATAACCCTCATCACTCCCCGCCCGGCACACGCGAGGCGAGGCGAGCATCCACCCGTGCTCGCCCTCACCGACCCGTCAGCCCGGCCCAAGCACCCCCACCCGCCTCTCCACGAAACCGACCGCCGCAACCCGGGCGAACCCGTCCCGCACCAGCCCTCCTCTTCCTCCCGGAAGGGACCTCCCGCCAGATGCCGGCGTACGCCGGGACCCGAGCTGGCCCACGCGAAGGGGCGCTGCCACGCCGACACCTCACCGCCCCCGGCCCGGACTCCCAGCGCGCCGCAGACGTACGCAACCGGCTCCCACGCGACCCGCACTGCACCTTCCCCACACCGTGCCGGGGACCAACCCCACCGCCGCCGCCCTGGCCAGCTACCTGCCCACCAGCTCACCGGCCAGCCCACACGCACCCGCACCCACAGCTTGACGCCACAACACCCCGGCAAAAGAGGCCCACATGATCACGCGAAGCCGCCTGAGCACCCCGCGCGGCAGCGCCACCGCCCGGCGGGGCCGCAGCCACCGCAGCCACCCCCACACC
>NZ_JBJHPC010001034.1:0-1193 GCF_045257485.1 Streptomyces sp. YS-3
GCACTCTCCTCGGTGGGCGGCGCGGACGTGGTCCAGGCCACGACATGGGTGTCGGTGACGAGGGCGCAGGGGACGTGGTGGCGGCGGCCGTCGGCGGTGACGGTGAGGGCGTCGGCGGTCGCGCCGGTCACCTCGAAGGCGTGCGGCCGGCCGCCGAACCCGGTTCCCGCCGCCTTGGCGACGGCCTCCTTGGCCGTCCAGAAGCGGGTGAACCAGCGGGCCTCGGGCTCCCCGGTCTCGGCCACGAGCCGCCCCAGCAGGGCGAGTTCACGCGGGCCGAGGGCGACGCGAAGCGTCTCGGGGGTGCGGTCGGCGATCTCCTCGACGTCGATGCCGACGCCGTTCCGGTACGAGCCGGGCCCGGCGGGGCGTACCAGCGCGACCGCCAGGTCGCCCCGGTGGGCGAGGGACAGCTCCAGCGGCGGGAGGGTACGGCCGTGCGTTCCCACCGCACGCGGCCGTCCCGACTCCTCGTTCACGATCTCGATCTCGGCCGGGAACACCGCGCCCTCGCCGCGCTCCCACAGCCACCGCCGTACCGCGTCCTTGGCGGCGATCCGGCCGAGCAGCCACTGCCGCCGGCCGCGCGGCGGCTTCGCCTCGTACGCCTCCCGCTCGGCCCGGCCCAGCTGCATCCGCATCAGCAGGTCGCGGGAGGCCAGGTCCGGCCACTGGTCCCGCAGCAGGCACCAGCCGCCGGGCCGGGCCTCGGCGAGGGCCAGGTGCTCGGGGTAGCCGCCGGACCTGCGGGCGTCGAGTCCGGAGAAGCGGCGGTCGCGCCAGCCGGTGAGCTCCGCCCACACCGTGCCGTCGGACAGGGTCAGCCGGGCGTCGGCGAGGAGGGTGTCCTCGGTGAGCGAGGTGATCACCGCATGGCAGTCGACGGGCGTGCCGACGGGCGGGTGCGGGCCGAAGAAGCGGGCCCGCGCCAGGGCCACGGGGAAGATCACGGTGCGGGAGGCGTGGGTCGACATCAGCCAGTAGCCGAGGAGCTGTCCCACGTTGTCGAGGAGCGCGCCCGGCGCGGACGGCGTGGTGAGGGTGCCCCGGACATGGCGGGGCCCGATCCCCTTCAGCGCGGTGACGCCCTGGAAGGCGGGTCCGTGGAACATCCACCGGTCCTCGTACAACCGGTCCGCCGCCAGGTCCGGCGGGCGCTCACCGGCCGTGTCGAGCGGCGGGGCGGGGGCCGC
>NZ_JBJHPC010001035.1:0-1193 GCF_045257485.1 Streptomyces sp. YS-3
GGAGGACGGGGCGGGCATCGGTCCGTCCTCCCTGCCGTCGGTCCGGCTCAGGCGCGGATCTCCTTGCGGGAGGACTCCCCGCTGATGGTGATCTTGCGGGGCTTGGCGCGTTCGGCGATCGGGATGCGCAGGGTGAGCACCCCGGCCTCGTAGTCGGCCTTGATGCGTTCGGTGTCGAGGGTGTCGGCCAGTACGAGCTGGCGGGAGAAGGCGCCCATCGGCCGTTCCGACAGCTCCATCTGTACTCCGTCGGCCTTCGCGACGGGCCGCCGCTCGGCCTTGACGGTCAGCATGTTCCGCTCGACGTCGATGTCGATCGCCTCGGCGCTGACGCCCGGAAGGTCGAAGGCCACCACGTACTCGTCGTCCTCGCGGTAGGCGTCCATCGCCATCGCGGACGGCCGGGACCAGGTGCCGGTGCCCGGGTTGATCAGCTGCTGGGCCAGCCGGTCGAGTTCACGGAACGGGTCGGTGCGCATCAACATCGTGAAACACCTCCAGAAGGTTCGGGCAGTACCTGCCAATGCGCCTCACGGAAAACGTTGTAGCATGTCATCCAATGGATGACAAATGCAGTGTCGTCGACACGACGACAGCAGGGAAGGAGGCCCCCATGGCAGGCGCCCACCAGCCGCCCTCGGCGAATGACGAGGCCCGGAGTCCGGCCTCGTTCCTCGCCGCCGCCGCGGCCCTGGAGACCATCGACAACGCCCTGCGCGCGGCCCGGGACGAAGGGTCCGGCGGTCCGTCCGCCACCGGCGGGGACGGCCCGGAGCAGGCGCTCGCCTCCCTGTTGTTGCTGCGGCAGGTCCGTGAGCAGCTCGCCGGGTGGGAGACCGGTCTGATCGAGACCGCCCGTGAGGCCGGTGCCAGTTGGGCCGACCTCGCCCACCCCCTCGGCGTCGCCAGCCGCCAGGCCGCCGAGCGCCGCTATCTGCGCAATCGGCCCGGCCTCGCCGGGAGCACCGGCGAACAGCGTGTCCAGGCCGCTCGTGAAAAGCGCGCCGCCGAGCGCACGGTCGCCACCTGGGCCCGCCACAACGCCGCCGACCTGCGCCGTCTCGCCGGWCAGATCACCGCGCTGACCGACCTCCCCGCCGCGGCCCGGATACCGCTCCGCCACCTCGACGCGGCCCTCGGCCAGGAGGACCCGGCCGACCTCCTCCCTCCCCTGACCGCGACCCGGCCCTATC
>NZ_JBJHPC010001036.1:0-1188 GCF_045257485.1 Streptomyces sp. YS-3
AAACTACAACGGTCGCAACGGCCGGAAGCGGGATAGACGCCCATGGCGGAGAGCAGCCGGACCGCACCGGCCCCGATACCGGCCGCGGCCCCCGCCGCCGCCCGCCGCGCCGGTCTGCTGGTCACGCTGGTACTGGGCGGGCTCACCGCGCTCCCGCCGCTCTCCATGGACATGTACCTGCCGGCGCTGCCCGAGGTCACCGGAGCGCTCCACGCGCCCGCCGCCACCGTGCAGCTCACGCTCACCGCGTGCCTCGCGGGCATGGCGCTCGGCCAGCTCGTCGTCGGGCCGATGAGCGACAAATGGGGCCGCCGCAGGCCGCTGCTGGCCGGCATGGTCGTCTACGTGATCGCCACCGCCGTCTGCGCCTTCGCCCCGGACGCCGCCCTGCTCATCGCCTTCCGGCTGCTCCAGGGCCTGGCGGGCGCGGCGGGCATAGTCATCGCCCGCGCGGTCGTGCGCGATCTGTACGACGGCGTCGAGATGGCCCGGTTCTTCTCCACGCTGATGCTGATCTCCGGCGCCGCCCCGGTCGTCGCGCCGCTGATCGGCGGCCAGGTGCTGCGGCTGACCGACTGGCGCGGGGTGTTCGTGGTGCTCACGGGGGTCGGGCTGCTGCTCACCCTCTTCGTGTGGCGCTTCCTGGGCGAGACACTGCCGCCCGAGCGGCGGCACGAGGGCGGGGTGGGCGAGGCCCTGAGCACCATGGGCGCGCTGCTGAAGGACCGCGTCTTCACCGGCTATGTGCTGGCCGGCGGCCTCGCCTTCGCCGCGCTCTTCTCGTACATCTCGGCCTCCCCGTTCGTGATCCAGGAGATCTACGGGGCCTCGCCGCAGACCTTCTCGCTCCTCTTCGGCCTCAACTCGGTCGGCCTGGTCGCCGCCGGCCAGATCAACGGGAAGCTGCTGGTGGGCCGGGTCAGCCTCGACAAGGTGCTGGTGTGCTCGCTGAGCACGGTGGTGCTGGCGGCGGCTGCGCTGCTGGTCATGACGTCCGGGGTGTTCGGCGATCCGGGCCTCGCGCCGGTCGCGGCCGGGCTGTTCGTGCTGATGTCCGCGATGGGCATGGCCACGCCCAACACCACGGCCCAGGCCCTGATGCGCACCCCGCATGCGGCCGGCTCCGCCTCCGCGCTGCTCGGCACCTCGTCGTTCCTGATCGGGGCGGTGGCATCGCCGCTGGTGGGG
>NZ_JBJHPC010001037.1:0-1185 GCF_045257485.1 Streptomyces sp. YS-3
GTCCTGGAGTTCCGCGACCTCCGGGCCGCTGTCGCCACCGCGCCCGTACTGCGCCGTGGCGACAGCGGCCCGGAGGTCGCGGAACTCCAGGACCGGCTGGCCCAGTTGACGATCTACAACGGGAGGATCGACGGCCGCTTCAACTCCAAGACGGAGAACGCGGTGCGTACGTACCAGTCGTACATGGGCCTGGAGAGCGACCCCCCGGGCGTCTACGGTCCGGAGACCCGCAGGGCCCTGGAGGCGCAGACCTCCTAGTCGGGCACACAGGCACGCCCGCCACCGGCACCCCACCCCCCGGTTGGACCATTGCACCCTCCGTTTTGTATCGTGATGGAACAAAGTGGTTCCGCCCGTRCTCCCTGACCGGCGGGCGGAGCCACTTGTCTCCGCTCCCGCCCCCAGGAGTCCGCCGATGACGGCCACGCCCACCACCCTGACCGCCCGCGCCCTCCTGCTCGACATGGACGGCACGATCGTCAACTCCGACGCCGTCGTCGAGCGCTGCTGGCGCCGCTGGGCCGTGGAGCACGGGCTGGACCCCGAGGAGGCGCTCAAGGTCGTCCACGGCCGCCAGGGCTACGCCACCATGGCGGTCCTCCTCCCGGACCGCCCGATGGAGCAGAATCTCGCGGACAACCGCGTGATGCTCGCGGCGGAGACGGCCGACACCGACGGCGTCGTCCCGGTCCCCGGCGCCCCCGCCTTCATGGCCTCCCTCACCGGGCTCCCGCACGCCCTGGTGACCTCGGCGAACGAGCCGCTGGCCCAGGCCCGGATGGGCGCGGCCGGACTGCCGGTGCCGGCGGTACGCGTCACGGCCGAGCGGGTCGGCGCGAGCAAGCCGGACCCGGAGGGCTTCCTCAAGGGCGCGGCCGAGCTGGGCTTCGATCCGGCGGACTGCATCGTCTTCGAGGACTCGGAGGCGGGCATCCAGGCGGGTCTGGCGGCGGGAATGCAGGTCGTGGGCGTGGGCCCCCGGGCGGCGGCCCACCACCCGACGACGCACGTCCCGGACCTGACGCACGTCACGGTGACGCGGACCCCGACGGGCGAGCTCACCCTCACGATCACGCCGTAGCGGGGCCCCGAGGGGCCGCCCCACAGGGACGCCCCTCCAGGAGGGCGGGGACCCGCACGACCAGCCACAGCGGCCCCGCAGCCAACAACCGACCCCGGCCCCGC
>NZ_JBJHPC010001038.1:0-1179 GCF_045257485.1 Streptomyces sp. YS-3
ACGAGACCCTCAGCCCCCCGCCGGGCGGTACGCCGGGCAGCGGCGGACGCAGCCCCGAGTTCCTGCTCGCCATGGACCTGTTCGGCGGGCTCCGCCGGGACCTGTTCCGGGACGCCTTCGCCTACCGGCCGCTGCCGCCGATGCGCACGGACGGCCCGCTGGTGCGCCATCTGCCCGCCCGGCTGCGCCGGTACGCCGCCTGGAGCCGGCACGCGGCCGTCCTCTTCGTCGCCTTCTGCGCCGCGATGATCACCTACACCGACCGCTCCCAGGGCTCGGGCCCGTGGGTGGTCGTCTGGGCGGCCACGGGTCTGCTCACCGGGCTCCCCGTCGCCATGACGCTGATACGGCCGGTCGGCGCCTGGTGGACGGTGTGCGCGTGCACGGTCGTCATGGCCGTCCTCGGCGGGGGTGGGCACAGTTTCTCCGTCTGGCCCTGGGGGCCGGGCGGCTTCCTCTCGCAGCTCGCCGTGATGGTCGTGGTGGCGCTGCGCACCCGGCCCCGGACCGCCGCCTGGATGTGGCTCCTGACGCTGCTGCTCGGCTCCGCGCTGGAGTTCCCCACCGGCGCGGGCGACTACGGCGGCTACGGCGCGTCGGACGAAGGGCCCATGGCCGTGACGTCCGCGATCCTGCTCCTGATCGCCGTCCTCGTGAACGTACGCCGGGACGCCGAGCGGAAGATCACCGTCGAGCAGTCGGTCACCGCCGTCGAACGCGACAAGCGGACCGTGCTCGAAGAGCGCACCACCATCGCGCGCGAGCTGCACGACGTGGTCGCGCACCACATGTCGGTGGTCGCGATCCAGGCCGAGGCGGCCCCGTACCGCGTCGAGGACCCGCCCGCCGAGCTGACGGCGGCGTTCGCCACCATCCGGGAGAACGCGGTGGCCGCGCTCACCGAACTGCGCCGCGTCCTCGGTGTCGTACGCGCGGAGGACTACGAGGCGCCGGACGCGCCCCAGCCCACCCTCGCCGACCTCGACCGGCTGCTCGCGAACGTACGCGACGCGGGGCTTGAGGTGACCAAGGCGGTCACCGGCGCGGTGCGCGAACTCCCGCAGGGGGTCGAGCTCTCCGCGTACCGCATCATCCAGGAGGCCCTCAGCAACGCCCTGCGGCACGCGCCGGGGGCCGCCGCGCGGGTGGAGGTCGGCTATGTGCTGGGCGGGGTGGGCC
>NZ_JBJHPC010001039.1:0-1176 GCF_045257485.1 Streptomyces sp. YS-3
CGCCCGCCCCGCCCATTTACCTGACAGGGTGTCAGGTGTTCAGGAATTGAGATAGGTCAGCACGGCGAGTACCCGGCGGTGGTCGCCGTCACTGGGGGAAAGGCCCAGCTTCAGGAAAATGTTGCTCACGTGCTTCTCGACCGCGCCGTCGCTCACGACCAGCTGTTTCGCGATCGCGTTGTTCGTCCGCCCCTCGGCCATCAGGCCGAGGACCTCGCGCTCGCGGGGCGTGAGCCCGGCCAGGACGTCCTGCTTGCGGCTGCGGCCGAGCAGCTGGGCCACCACCTCGGGGTCGAGGGCGGTACCGCCCCGGGCGACCCTGACGACGGCGTCCACGAACTCCCTGACCTCGGCGACGCGGTCCTTGAGCAGATAGCCGACGCCCCGGCTGGAACCGGCCAGCAGTTCGGTGGCGTACCGCTCCTCCACGTACTGCGACAGCACCAGCACCCCGACGTCGGGGTAGAGCTTGCGCAGCAGCACCGCGGCGCGTACGCCCTCGTCGGTGTGGGTCGGCGGCATCCGTACGTCCGCGACGACCACGTCCGGCAGCGCGCCCTGGTCGGCGAGCTCGCCGACGGTCTTGACCAGCGCGTCTCCGTCGCCGACCCCGGCGACGACGTCGTGCCCCCGGTCGGTCAGCAGGCGGGTCAGTCCCTCCCGAAGCAGTACCGAATCCTCGGCGATGACGACCCGCACTCTGTCCTCCACGATCTGCAGCCCCCCGGCTAGGTTGTGCTCGCTCGCGCCCGCCGGCCGGCGGTGCGCGCGTCCAGCATCCCAGCATCCGGATCGGACCGGGGGGAATCCGGGGGCGGGACGGTGCACGCCCCCGGATGGCCGGGGGCACGTATGCGGATTGCGTATACGGATGGGGCGGCTTGTCCGCGCTCCTGAGGTGGCCGGGGGCGCCCCTTGGGGGACTCGGGCCGAGCGCGCTTCTTGGGCTGCGGCGGCCCCCTCAGGGGCGCGGGGAACTGCGCACCGGCCCACCACCGCCCCGCAGACGAACACGCAGCGAAAAGCGCCAGGCGCCCACGGACGGGGGGCCAGGGACGCAGCCCCGCCCAGGGGTGCAACCCTGCCCAGGGGTGCAGCCCTGCCCAGGGGGGCGAGAGCCGCAAGCCCCGCCGCGCAGGGGGCCGGGGGCGCCGCCCCAGGAAAACCGCCCCCACC
>NZ_JBJHPC010001040.1:0-1173 GCF_045257485.1 Streptomyces sp. YS-3
GCGCCGCCGCGTCCGGCCCGGCCGTCTGGGCGTGCACGCGTTCCTGATGACCGTGTCACTGGCCTTCCTCGCCCCCCTGCTGCTCGCGGTCTACGCCTCGCTGCGCCCCTACGACGAGACGGCGAAGTACGGCTACTTCTCCCTCCCCAAGCACCTCTCCTTCGACTACTACACCCAGGCCTTCAGCGACTCCGACATGACGAAGTACTTCGTCAACACGCTGATCATCGCGGTGCCGGGCGTGCTGGTGACGCTGTTCCTGGCGTCGTTCGTGGCCTTCGCGGTCTCCCGCCTCAGGCTGCGCGGCGGCATCCTGCTCCTGATGCTGTTCACGGCCGGCAACCTGCTGCCCCAACAGGTCATCGTCACCCCGCTGTACGTCCTGTTCAACCGCATCCCGCTGCCGTACTGGATGTCCGACTCGATGACGATGTTCGACTCGTACTGGGCCGTCATCGTGGTCCACATCGGCTTCCAGGTCGGCTTCTGCGTCTTCGTCCTGGCCAACTTCATGCGCACGCTCCCGCAGGAGATCCTGGAGGCGGCGATCGTCGACGGCGCGGGTGTGTGGACCCAGTACTGGCGCATCACCCTGCCTCTGTGCCGCCCGGCCCTGGCGGCCCTGGCCACGCTCCAGTTCACCTGGATGTACAACGACTTCCTGTGGGCCCTGGTCTTCATGTCCGACGGCGACAAACTGCCCGTCACCTCGGCCCTGAACAATCTGCGCGGCCAGTTCTTCACCGACTACAACCTGCTGGCGGCGGGCTCGGTCATCGTGGCCCTGCCGACACTGCTGGTGTTCCTGCTGCTGCAGAGGCACTTCATCGCGGGGCTGACGCTCGGGTCCAGCAAGGGATAGACCACAGGTCCGTGCAGAAAGCGAACAACTGTCGGTCAACTGGCTGAATCCATACGGTAACGAATGCGCAACTACCATCACCCGTGACCCTCCGTGGCGATGAGATGGCCGTCTCATCGCCCAGGGGGGCCACATGAAGCACGTTCGTATCTCCACCCTCGCCGCCGGTTTCGCCGCGGCTGCCGCGCTCGCGCTGACCGGCTGTGGAGGTGGTGACTCCGGGGACGGCAAGGTCGGTCGGACGGTCCTACCCAGCCAGTCGTCGCAGTCCCCGACGCCCAGCGCGACCACCGAGAGCCCGACGCCCACTC
>NZ_JBJHPC010000105.1:0-16029 GCF_045257485.1 Streptomyces sp. YS-3
CGCCCCCGGACGGGCCCCGAACCGCCTCCCCACCCAGGAGCCGCACCCATGAAGTTCCTCTTCGACGACCCCGCCTTCGACTACCAGGCCTTACGGGCGGCCGGCTACGCCGACTTCGGCGGCGCCCAGCTCGGCGAGGTCATCGCCGTCGCCTCCCGCATCCCCGACGGCGACACGGACGCCTGGCGGCGCGAGTGGACCGCGCTGGCCGAGCGCGTCCACGGCCTCGCCACCGCCGCGCTCGCCCAGGGCCGCGCCGTCGACGCCCGCGCCTCCCTGCTGCGCGCCCACACCTACTACCGCACCGCCGAGTTCTTCCTGCGCGACGACCCGCACGACCCGGAGGCGGCGCGGCTGATGCGGCTCTCCAAGGAGACCTTCGCCGAGGCGGCCCGGCTCATGGAGCACCCACCGGAGTACGTCCGCATCCCGTACGGGGACGGCTCGCTGCCGGGCTACTTCTACCGGGCCGACGACTCCGAGGGCCCCCGCCCCACCCTCATCCACCACGGCGGCATCGACTCCACACTCGAAGAGGGCCACTTCTTCGTCGCAGCCGCCGCCCAGGCACGCGGCTACCACTGCCTCTGCTTCGAGGGGCCCGGCCAGGGCTCGGTCCTGCGCGAGCAGGGCCTCACCTTCCGGCCGGACTGGGAGGAGGTGGTCACGCCCGTGGTCGACTTCGCGCTGGCCCAGCCGGGAGTGGACCCCGAGCGCGTCACCCTGATGGGGACCAGCCTCGGCGGACTGCTCGCCGTCCGGGCCGCCGCGTTCGAGCACCGGCTCGCCGGGTGCGTGGCCCATGACGCGGTCTGGCAGCTCGGCGACGTGGTGTGGCTGCCGCCGTTCGTCCTCGAATGGGTGGAGCAGGGCTGCGACGACTTCGCCAACCCGGTGATGTACGGCATCGCCGTCCAGCAGACCTTCACGCGCTGGCTGCTGCGGCAGGCGATGTGGACGTTCGGCGCGCACAGCCCGGCCCAACTCCTGCGCCGTATGCCCGCGTTCGGCCTCGCGGACGTGATCGGGCAGGTGCGCTGTCCGGTCCTCGTGCTCGACGCCGAGGAGGACATGTTCTTCGCCGGTCTGGAACACGCGAAGAAGGTGTACACCGGCCTCAACAGTCCCAAGACGCTGCATGTCTTCACCGCGGACGGGGGCGGCGGAGCGCACTGCCACTCCGGCTCCATGACCCTCTTCCACGACCGGGTCTTCTCCTGGCTGGCCGGGACACCGGAGGCCGGGGCCCCGGAGCCCGAACCGGCGCCGTCCGTCTGAGCGTTCGCGCTCGCACGCCCGAGGCGGGCGGCCCGGGGGACACCCGGGCCGCCCGCCTCCGGCGTCCGTATGCGGCGCCCGGAATTAGTAATCGAATTCCCGCTGATTGGTGGCCGAAATGGCTCGTGGGTGCTGCGCTCCAGGTGTTAGCGCCCTTTTAATGGTTACGTAACGACTGCTCGACTACGATGTTTATCGGCAATCGCGTGCATCGTGGGCGCGAGTGCCCGGGGTGAACGGGGAGATCCGAACTAGTTGAATGCCCGGCAGCATTCAAGGGGGTTGCGTCACGTGTCCCTGTCCTATGCACGACACAGTCATCCGCTGCGCTACGAGGTACTGGGGCGGCTCCGGGTGACCTGCGGCGACGTCGATCTCACGCCGGCGCCACCGAAGATCGCCAAGCTGCTGGCTCTGCTGACGATCCGGGCAGGGGAGACGGTTCCGGGCGACAAACTCATGGCGGAGCTCTGGGAACAGCATCCGCCGCGCTGCGCGGCGGCCAGCCTGCGGGTCTATGTGTCCCAGTTGCGCAAGCTGCTCGCGGCCCCCGGCCGTGCGTCCCCGATCGTCACTGTTTCCCCGGGTTACATTCTCGATGTCAACCAGAACCAACTCGATGTCCGGACCTTCGAGCGGCTGTATGAAAGTGGCCGGGCCCGTTACCTGGCCGCCGACTATCCGGCCGCTTCGGAGTGTCTGAGAAATGCCCTCGCACTGTGGCGGGGGCCCGTTCTGGACGGCATGTCGGGGTCTTCGGAGATCAGCTCGTTCGCCGCCGTGGCGGACGAAAAACGGCTGAACTGCATCGAGCTGAATATTGAATCCGCCCTGGCGCTCGGCCGCCACCACGCGGTGATAGAGGAGCTCAAGGGACTGGTGGTGCAGCACCCGCTGCGCGAGCCCTTCTACCGGCAGCTGATGGCGGCCTTGTACCGGGTGGGCCGCCAGGGCGACGCGCTCGGCGTCTACCGCAGCGCGCGCCAGGTCATCCGGGAGGAGCTCGGTGTCGAGCCGGGCCCACCGCTGCGGCTCACCCAGGAGGCCATCCTGCGGGCCGATCCGGCCCGGCTGGAGGCGGTCGGTGTGACGGCGTCGGCGCGCTGACGCACCACCGGGCCCCCCGCACCGGCCCGGGCGGTACTCGCGGGGCCGGCGCGGTGGGTGCCAGGCCTCACAGGACGCGCTGGAGGGATTCCGGAGTGAGGTCGGCGAGGGTGGGATAGCCGTCCACCGCCATCAGCAGATCCGCCTCGGCGAGCAGCGAGCGCAGGACGTGGACGACACCGTCCGTACCGCCCAGGGCCAGCCCGTACGCGTACGGCCGGCCGACGCCCACGGCCGTGGCCCCCAGGGCGACGGCCTTCACCACGTCCGCCCCGGTGCGCACGCCCGAGTCGAACAGGACGGGCAGATCCCCCGCGGCCTCGACCACGCCGGGCAGCGCGTCGAGCGCGGGCAGCCCGCCGTTGGCCTGGCGCCCGCCGTGGTTGGAGCAGTAGATGCCGTCCACGCCACCGTCCCGGGCGCGCCGGGCGTCCTCGGGGTGGCAGATGCCCTTCACTATCAGCGGCAGTGCGGTGAGCGACCGCAGCCAGGGCAGGTCGTCCCAGGTGAGCGGGGCGCCGAAGATCTGCGCCCAGCGCAGGACAGCGCCCCTCGGGTCCTCTTCCGGCGTACGCTCCAGGGCGGCGCGGAAGACCGGGTCGCAGGTGTAGTTGGCCAGGCAGTGGCCGCGCAGCTGGGGGAAGTTGCCAGTGCTCAGATCGCGCGGGCGCCACCCCGTGACCCAGGTGTCCAGGGTGACGACGATGGCCTTGAACCCGGCCTTCTCCGCGCGCCGCACCAGGCTCTCGGCCAGCTCCCGGTCGGTGGGCGTGTACAGCTGGAAGAAGCCCGGTGCCGGGCCGAGCGCGGCGGCCACCTCCTCCAGGGGGTCGACGCTCAGCGTCGAGGCGACCATCGGGACGCCGGTGCGGGCGGCTGCCCGGGCCGTCGCCAGATCCCCGTGCCCGTCCTGGGCGCACAGCCCGACGACCCCGATCGGCGCCATGAACAGCGGCGAGGGCAGCGTCATCCCGAACAGTTCCACGGACAGGTCCCGGCTCGCCGCCCCGACGAACATCCTCGGATACAGCCCCCAGCGCTCGAAGGCCGAGGCGTTGGCCCGCTGGGTGCGCTCGTCACCCGCGCCACCCGCCACGTACGACCAGAGCGACGGTCCGAGCGCCGCCTCGGCCCGGGACTCCAACTCCTCGTACGTGAACGGGAACCGGGGCACCACACCGCCCAGGCCCTCGAAGTAGATCTCGTTCTGGTAGAAACCGAATGGCTGGTTCATCAAGCGGCCCTCTCCCTCGATCCCCGGCTCCAGTCGCCGTCCGGCTCAGTCGCCGTCTATCAGCCGCTGCAGACCGGGCGCGTACAGGTCGGCGACGCGCTCGGGCGCGGCGAGGTTTCCCGCGCCCGGCCGGTGCAGACTCAGCGTCGCCCCGAGCCCCAGCAGCTGCCCGGCGATCAGCTCGGCCCGCAACTCCCCGTCCCGCCCGGGCAGCAGCGCGGCCAGCCGGGCGGTGATCTGCTCGCGGAACCGGTCGCGCAGCAGCGTGCGCTCGTCGTCCCGGCCGAGCGAGAAGACGACCCGGAGCAGCGGATCGCCCCGGAACTCCGCGCGCAGGCGCAGCATCGTGAGCACCAGATGCCGCCCCAGCCCGGCCCGAGGCGCCGCGAACAGTTCGTCGGCCACCGGCTGGAAGTCGGCGACCGTGTGGAACAACTGCTCCTTGCTGCCGAACCGCTTCACGATCAGGGACGGGCTGACGCCGGCGTCGGCCGCGATGCCGCGCAGGGTCACCTCGGCGTAGGCGCGCAGCGCGAAGGCGCGGCGCGCGGCCCGCAGGATGGCGTCGCGGCCCGTGCCCTGCTCGGGCGCGCTCGTGCCGGAGTGCTCGGCGGTGGTCATCTGCCCTCCTGGGCCGCGGGCTGCGAGGTCGGCCTCTCGACCGTACCGGGCAGCGCGGCCCCGGCGCGCCCGGGACGCCCCGCGGGCAGGAACGCCGTCGCCACCAGCGCCAGCAGCGCGGCGCCCGCGGCGATCAGGAAGATCAGCAGATACGCGTGGAGGGTGGGGGCGGTGCGGCCCGCCGCCACGAACGTGACATTGGCCAGGACCGCGGTGACCACCGCGCTGCAGCACGCCTGGCCCACCGAGCGCATCAGGGTGTTGATCCCGTTGGCGGCGCCGGTCTCGCTCACCGGGACGCCCTGCATCACCAGGGCCGGGAGCGCCGAGTACGCGATGGCGGTGCCGGCGGAGACCACGGTGGCGCCGGCCACGATCAGCCAGAGGCTGTGGCTGGTGAAGAACCGTACGACGTAGCCGACCGCCATCACACAGGCGGCCAGGGCGAGCGCGGACCTGGGGCCGTACTTGGCGGATATCTTGGCCGACACCGGCGAGAGCGCGACCATCGAGAGACCGCCGGGCAGCAGGCAGAGTCCGCTGACGACGATGGAGGCGCCCAGTCCGTACCCGGTCGCCTCGGGCTCCTGCACCATCTGCGCGGTCACCAGCGAGTTGGCGTAGAAGGCGAAGCCGATGAAGAGCGCGGCGAGGTTGGTGAGCAGGACCGCGGGGCGTGCCGAGACCCGCAGGTCGACGATCGGGGACTCGGTACGCAGTTCGTAGCGGCCCCAGACGAGGGCGACCACCAGCGAGCCGGCCAGCAGGCCGAGGGTGGGCGCCGAGGTCCAGCCCCAGTCGGCGCCCTGGGTGATCGCGAGCAGCAGGCCGACCAGGGCGGCGGTGAGGCCGAGCGTGCCGGGTATGTCGAAGCGGCCGGGGGTGCGCACGGGGGACTCCGGCACGATCCGGAGCACCAGGACCAGATCGAGCAGGCCGAGGGCGGCCGACGCCCAGAACATGGTGTGCCAGTCGAAGTGCTCCACGACCAGGGCCGCCACCGGGAGCCCCACGGCGGCACCGATGCCGAGGGTGGAGCTCATCAGGGCGATGGAGGGCAGCACCCGGGCGGGCGGCAGTTCGTCGCGGATGATGCTGATGCCGAGCGGGATGACGGCGAGGGCGGCGCCCTGCAGCGCCCGGCCCGCGATGAGCACGCCGATGTCGGAGGTGGCGGCGCACAGCACCGACCCCGCGGTGAGCACGCCGAGCGAGGCGAGCAGGACGCGCCGCTTGCCGTACATGTCGCCGACCCGGCCGAGGACGGGGGTGAAGACCGCGCCGGTGAGCAGGGTGATGGTGACGAGCCAGCCCGCCGCCCCCGGGGTGCTGCCGGTGAGCTGCGGGATGTGCGGCAGCAGGGGCACGACCAGCGTCTGCATCACGGCGACGACCACGCCGCAGAAGGCGAGCACGGGCACCACGAAGCGGGTGCGGGGTTCGTGGACGGGGCCGGCGGTCGCCGCGGTCATGCTGCTCCAGAGGCTGGTGGGGACGGGGGTGTACAAGCGTTCACCCCCTTTAGGGTAAACGCTTGTGCACCCCCGTGTCCGCACCTTCGGAAAGCTGCCGGACGCCGTGCCGGCGGACGACGGCCGACCGGCTCAGCCGGACACCGGAGCCAGCCGCCGCAGTGTGTCGATCACCGCCACGGACGCCTCCGACCCCGGCTCGATGAGCGTGTAGTGCCCGGTCTTGGGCAGTACGACGAGCTCCGCGTCCTTGTGGACCGCCGCGTAGTCGGTGAACTGCGCGAGCGGCACCTCCTCGTCCGCCTCGCCGTGCAGCACCACCGTCCGCACCCCCGTCGTCCCGCCGCCGCGCAGCAGTGTGAGCGGGTCGACCAGCGGCAGCCGTGCCTCGGCCGGCCCGGCGCCGCCCAGCAGTTGCAGTCCCGCCCCGTCGCTGAGGTCGTCGCGGATCGTGGCCGCCAGGTCCGTGAGCGGGGCGAGGCCGAGGATCGCCGCGGGCAGCTCGGTGGTGTGCCAGGGGGAGCTCTCGGGCAGCAGGCCGCGCGCCCCGGCCCACAGGGCGAGATGGCCGCCGGAGCAGTGGCCCGCCAGCACGAACGGCCGGCCCTGGGGGATCGTGTCCACGGCCAGCGCGATGTCGTCGAAGGTCGCGGGGTAGCCGCCCGCGCCGCCCGACCGGCGGAAGCCCGGCAGGATCGTGGTGAACCCGTGCCGCGCCAGATGGGCCGCGAACGGGGTCAGATGCATCCGGTCGTAGCGCCAGTAGCCGCCGTGCAGCAGCATCACCAGCGGCGCGTCGGGGTCCTCGGCCGGCCACAGGTCGTACACCTGGTGCGGATGCGAGCCGTACTTGCGGTGCACGGGGGCCAGGACCGGCCGGATGCTCAGCACCCGGCGCTCCTCCTCCAGCGCGAACGCGGAAGGAGTCCTGGGCGCGGGGGACCGGGGCGCGGGCGTCTCAGACATAACTGCGCGCCGTCCACAGCTCGGGGAACACCGACCGGCGGGCGCGCTTCTCCAGCCACGCCACCCCCGGGGAGCCGCCGCTGCCCGCCTTGGCGCCCATCGCCCGGCGGGTCGCGAGCAGATGGTCGCTGCGCCAGCGCAGCACCAGCTCGGCGACCTCGGTGAGCTCCTCGCCCAGCCGCACCAGCGGATCGTCCTGCGGGCCCGCGTAGATCTGCCGCCACACCTCCTCGACCCAGGAGTCCGGCTGGTACGCCTCGGTCACGTCCCGCTCGACCATGTGCTCCGGCACGGGCAGTCCGCGCCGGTAGAGGAAGCGCAGCACCTCGTCGTAGAGCGACGGCTCGGACAGCGCCGCCTCCAGGTCGGAGTAGACGGCCGGGTGCCCCCGGTGCGCCTGCACCATGGAGCGGGACTTGTCGGCGAGCAGGAACTCCATGTGGCGGTACATCGCCGACTGGAACCCGGAGGCCTCACCGAACGCCGCGCGGAACCCGTTGAACTGGGCCGGGGTCAGCGCCGCCAGCGGCGTCCAGGAGTCGTTGAGCGCCTGGTGCGAGCGGCGGCTGCGGCGCAGCGCTTCCATGGCCTGCTCCAGGTCGTCCTTGGACAACGCGTCCCGTGCCGTGCGCCACTCGTGGACGATGAGGGTGAACCACAGCTCCATCACCTGGGTGGTGACGATGAACGCCATCTCGCCGGGGTCGTGCGAGAGCGGTCGCTGAAGGGTGGACAGCAACGAGGCGTGGATGTAGTCCTCGTACGGCGTCGTCCCCTCGAACTGCGCCTGGGGCGTCTCGTCGGCCGAGAGCGGGGCGACGGTGCTGGTCTGCTCGGTCATGGGTCTCCGTAGGTGGTGGGCGGGCCGGAGGGTCAGGCCGGCATTCCGATGTGCGCGCCCCCGGTCGCGTCCAGCCACTGGCCGGTGACCCAGCGCGCGTCGTCACTCGCCACGAACGCCACCACGTCGGCGATGTCCGACGGGCGGCCGATCCGGTTGAAGACGGAGGTGGCCGCGTACGCGTTCAGCACCTCCGGCACCTTCAGCGTCGGGTTGATCTCGGTGTACGTGAAGCCGGGCGCCACCGCGTTGACCGTGATCCCCCGTGCGCCCAGCTCCGGGGCGAGGGCCAGGGTCAGGGTGTCGAGCGCGCCCTTGGTCATCGAGTACGCGGAGATGTTCGGCATGGCGATCCGGGTGACGCCGGAGGAGATGTTGATGATCCGGCCGCCGTCGCGCAGCCGGCCCAGGCCCTGCTGGATCACGAAGAAGGGGGCCTTGACGTTGACGGCGAAGAGCCGGTCGTACTCCTCCTCGCTCACGTCCGAGATCCGCTTGGGCAGCGTGATCCCGGCGTTGTTGACGAGGATGTCCAGACCGGGCCGGGCGCCGTACTCGGAGAGCCCCTTGTCGAAGGCGGTCCACAGCGCCTCGGCGTCGCCCGGCACGCCGAGCTCGGCGCGGAGCGCGAACGCCCGGCCGCCCGCCCCCTCGATCTCGGCGACCGCCTCATCGGCGGCCTCGGTGCGGTACCCGTAGTGGACGGCCACCAGGGCGCCCTCGGCGGCGAGCCGCAGCGAGATCGCCCGGCCGATTCCCCGGCTGCCGCCGGTCACCAGCGCCGTCCGGCCGCTCAGCCTGCCCGTACTGGTCATGCTCCACACTCCTGTGATCTCGGGGGGCCGCGCGGTCGTCGCGGCGGTGGGGAAGGGCCGTCCCCGGGCGGCGCACGGGCGCCGGGGCGGCCGGGCCGGGCTCAGGCGTCGAAGTCGAGCGCGATCTCGTCCGACTCCGGCCGGGCCCGGCACGGCAGTGTGTAACCGGCCGCCAACTCGGCGGTGCCCAGGGCGTACTGACGGTCCATCACCGCACTGCCCCGGACCACCTTGGCGCGGCAGCTGCCGCACAGGCCGTCGCGACAGGAGTACGGGGTCTCGGGCCGGGCGCGCAGGACCGCGTCCAGCACCACCCGGTCCTCGGGCCGCATCACCGTCTCGGTGGTACGGCCGTCCAGACGGGCCGAGATGAGACCGGTCCGGCCCAGCGGCTCGGGCGGGGGAGCGGGCGGGAGGCCGCCGCCGGTGGTGAAGAGCTCGAAGCGCACCCGTGCCTCGTCCGCGCCCCACCGGGTGAGCGCCTCGCGGACGGTCTCCACCAGCCCCCACGGCCCGCAGAGGTAGAAGTGGGTGCGCGCGTCGGGCTCGGCGCCGAGCAGCGCGAGGAGTTTGGGCAGCCGGGCCCCGTCGATCCGTCCCGACAGCAGTTCGCTCTCGCGCTGCTCGCGGGAGAGGACATGCAGGGCGAAGAACCGGCCGACGTGGGCGTCCTTCAGGTCGGTCAGCTCGTCCGCGAGGAGCACCGACTGGGCGCTGCGGTTGGCGTACACGAGCGAGACCCGGCAGGCGGGGTCCTGGCGCAGCGCGGTCGCGGCCATGGCGAGCAGGGGGGTGATCCCGCTGCCGCCCGCCACCAGCACATGGTGCGCGCCGGGCACGTCCGCCAGCCGGAAGTCGCCGGTGGGCGGGCCCAGTTCGAGGCTGTCGCCCACGGAGAGGTCCGTGGTGGCGTACTCGGCGAAGCCGTCCGCGCCCAGACGTTTGACCACGATCCGCAGCCCCGCCGGGTCCCGGGGCGGCAGACAGACCGAGTAGCTGCGCCGCAGCTCCCTGCCCTCGGGCCGGTGGCGGACGACCACGTGCTGCCCGGCGCGGTGCGCGAAGACGTCCGTGAGCGGGCCGGGCACGCTCAGGCTGATCGCCACCGACTCCTCGCCCACCGCCTCCACCGCGGTGACCGGCAGCCGGTACCAGCCGGTCGCCCGGCGTGCGGGCGCCGGGGCGCCGCTAGTCGTCGCTGTCGTCATGATGGTGCGTCACATCGCCTTCAGATGCGCGAAGGTCTCCCGGCACGAGGTGCATACCAGGACGGCTTGGCAGCGGGTCGCGCCGAACGGGCTCTGCGGCCGGGTCGCCACCGAGCCGCAGTGCGGGCAGGGCACACCGAGGCCGACCCGGACCGACAGGGGGGCCCGGGCGGAGCCGGGCGGCACGATGCCGTGCTCGGAGAGCTTGCGGCGCCCCTCGTCGGTGATCCAGTCGGTGGTCCAGGCGGGTGCGAGCACCTGCCGCACCCGGCCGTCGGGGTGGCCGCACTCGGTGAGCACGGCCCGGATCCCGGCCTCGATCGCGGGCATGGCCGGGCAGCCGAGGTAGGTCGGGGTGATGACGACCTCCAGGGCGCCGTCCCCCGCCGCCCCGACCGCGCGGACGACACCGAGGTCGGCCAGCGTGATCATGGGGAGTTCGGGGTCGGGCACGGTGTTCACCCGGGCCCGCACCTCCTCGACGTCCAGACGTGCGGCGCTCACCAGGTGCCTCCCGGGTACTGCAGGCGTACCGACCGGAACTCGGCCATCAGCGGCGCGAACTCCTCGGTGTGCAGCCCGTCCCGGCCGCCCGTCGCCCGCCACGAAGGCTTGGGCAGGGTCAGCCGCGCGTCGTCGAGGACGGCGGTGATCCCCCGCTCCCACTCCTGGCGCAGCCGCGCCGGGGCGACGGCGGTCCCGTCCGCGTCCAGCCGCTCCGCCAGGGCGTCGGTCTCGAAGAGTTCGGCCGTGTACGGCCACACCAGGTCGAGTCCGGCCTGCATCCGGCGGTGGCTCTCGGCGGTGCCCCGGCCCAGCCGTACCGTCCACTGGTCGGCGTGCATCCGGTGGTACTCCACCTCACGGGCGGCGCGGGCGCCGAAGGCCGCCAGGGTGGCGTCGCGGGACTTCTCCAGCGCGCTCCACAGCAGCGTGCTGTAGTGCGCGTACACCAGCTGGCGGGCGACCGTCACCGCGAAGTCCGCGGGCGCGAACTCCACCAGCAGGACGTTGCGGAACTGGCGCTCGGTGCGGTGGTAGGCCAGCTCGTCCTCGCCGCGGCCGGTGCCGTCGAGACGCCCGCTGTACGCGAGCAGGGTGCGGGCGTGGCCGAGCAGGTCGAGCGCGATGTTGGCGAGCGCCAGATCCTCCTCGATCGTGGGAGCCCGGGTCACCAGGGCGCACAGCCGCTGGCACAGCACGAGCGCGTCGTCACCGAGCCGCAGGACGTAGGCGGCGAGGTCCGCGTTCTCACCGGAGGGCTCAACCGTCATGGCCGCTCTCCTCGTTCAGCGGGATGTAGTGCTCGGGGTAGCGGTACGGCTTGTGGGCGGCGTTGCTGAAGAACGGGTCCTTCTCGCTCGGTGACGCGGCGTGCACCGCGTCGGAGCGCACCACCCACACCGACACCGTCTCGCCCCGGCGCGTGTACAGGTCGCGGGCGTTGGCGAGCGCCATGTCGGCGTCGGCGCCGTGCACCGAGCCCACATGCTGGTGGGCCAGGCCCCGGCGCGGCCGGATGAACACCTCCCACGGTGTCAGCACCCGTGCGGACCGCTCGCTCATGCCACGCGCCTTCCCTCGTCGTCCTGTTCCGCCCCGTCGGCGAGGCCCGCCGCGTAGGCGTCGACCGCCTCGCGCACCCAGGCGCCGTCCTCGTGCGCCGCGACCCGGTGGGCGAGCCGCCGGCGGCTGCAGTGCGAGCCGTCGCCGAGCGCGCCGCGGAACAACTGCCAGTCGATGGGGCTGAAGTCGTAGTGCCCCCGCTCCTCGTTCCAGCGGATCGCCGGATCGGGCAGGGTCACCCCCATCCGCTCCGCCTGCGGCACCACGTTGTCGACGAACCGCTGACGCAGCTCGTCGTTGGTGTGCCGTTTGATGCCCCAGGCCATCGACCGCTGCGAGACGGCGGCGCCCATGGCCGCGGTGCGGTCGTCCGCGCCGCCCGCCACGGTGTCCGGCGGCCCGAACATCAGCGCCACGGCCGGCAGCCACCAGCGGTCGACCGCGTCCTGCGCCATCGCCTTCTGCTCCGCGGTCCCCCGGCACAGCGACCACAGCACGTCGTAGCCCTGACGGACGTGGAACGCCTCCTCCTGGCACACCCGGCGCATCGCCCGCGCGTACGGGCCGTACGAGGTGTGGCACAGCGGCGCCTGGTTGACGACGGCCGCGCCGTCCGTGAGCCAGGCGATGGCACCGGTGTCGGCCCAGGTCAGGGCGGGGTGGTCGAAGGTGGCCGCGTACCGCTGATGGCCGCTGTGCAGCGCGTCGAGAAGCTCGGCGCGCGACACCCCGAGGGTCTCCGCCGCCGAGTACAGGTAGAGCCCGTGGCCCGCCTCGTCCTGCACCTTCGCCAGCAGACTGGCCTTGCGGTGCAGCGACGGGGCCCGGGTGAGCCAGGAGCCCTCCGGCTGCATACCGATGATCTCGGAGTGCGCGTGCTGGGAGATCTGCCGGATCAGCATCCGCCGGTAGCCGTCGGGCATCCAGTCCCGGGGCTCGATCTGCTCCCCGGCCGCGAGCAGCGCCTCGAAGTGCGCGTTGAGCTGCTCCACGCCGTCGACCACCCCTTCGTCCCGTACCGCCGCGGTGGCGGTGCCTTCACAGAGAAAGAGGTCCGGACCGGGGCACCCAATCCCCGGGCACATGCCGTCGGCCCGTGACGAAGGTCACGCGGGGGCGGGGGAGTGCGCGGCGCGAACCGCGCCTCTCTCTTCGGTAGTCCGTGCAACGAGAGGGGTACGCCCATGAGCACCATCAGGACGATGCTGGTCGAGCTGACCGGCACACCCGAGTTCGCCGAGGCCATCGGTGACGACGAGGACCTCAGCGCCAGCGGTATCGACTCCGGCGACCTCGTCCGGCTGATCCTGCTCATCGAGCAGCGCACCGGCGTCGAGGTGACGGCCGAGGACATGGAGGGCCTGACCACCATCGCCGACTACGAGCGGTTCATCGCCGGCCGCGACGCCGCCACCCCGCAGCCGGGCGCCGCCTGATGTGGCTGACCCAGTTGGCGGAGCGCAACCGCCAGTGCTTCCCGGACCGGACGGCCCTGGTGGACGAGCACCGCTCCGTCACCTGGGCCCAGTTCCACGACCGCGGCCTCGCCCTCGCCCACGGACTCGCCGGGCTCGGCATCCGGCGCGGTGACCGCGTCGCCGTGCTCTCCCTGGACCGCGTCGAGGTCCTGGAGACGTACTTCGCGCTCGCCCGCCTCGGCGCGCTCTTCGTCCCGCTCAACCACAGCCTGACCCCGGCCGAGGTCACCGGCATCGTCGAACGCACCGGCGCCGTCGCCGTGATCGGCGAGGGCGCGCTGCTGGACCGCCACCCCGACCTGCCGGTACGCACCCGTATCCGGCTGGACGACGAGGCGTTCGCCGCGCTCGGCGCCGACGGCGGCCCCAGGCTCGACGACATCCCCGACGACGCCCCCGCGGCGATCCTGCACACCTCCGCGACGACCGGACAGGCCAAGGGCGTCACCGTCGACCACGCCTCGTTCCGCGCCATCGCGCTCGGCTGGCTCGCCGTCGCCCGGCCCGCCGACGCCATGGTGCTGGTCAACTGCTGCCCGCTCTACCACGGCAGCATGGTCGTCTCGCTGACCTACATGGCGGCGGGCGCGACCGTGGTCCTGATGCCCGGCTTCAAACCGCAGACCGCGCTGGCCGCCATCGAGACCCACCGCGCCACCCACGTCTGGCTCGTCCCGCAGATGCTGCGCTTCCTGCTGCGCGCGAAGTCCGCCGACACCACGGACCTCTCCACCCTGCGCGAGATCCTGTACGGGGCCGCGCCCATGCCGCCGGACATCTACGCCGAGGCCGTCGAACGGCTCGGCTGTGGCTTCCGCCAGGTGTACGGGATGACCGAGGTCGGCGGCCCGTTCGTCACGCTCGGTCCCGAGGAGCACCCGGCACCCGACGCGGTGCCCGAGGTGATCCCGGCCGGCCGGGTCGTTCCGGGGATGTCCGCGCGCGCCCTGGACGAGCGGGGCGAGGAGGTGGAGCCCGGCGCGATCGGCGAGATCTGTGTGCGCGGACCCGGGCTGATGCGCGGCTACTGGAACGACGAGGCCGCCACGGCCGAGATCACCGTCGACGGCTGGATCCGCACCGGCGACCTCGGGCACATCGACCGGGACGGACTGATCCGGCTGATCGACCGCAGCAAGGACCTGATCATCCGCGCCGGTCAGAACGTCTACCCCTCGGAGATCGAGCGCGCCCTCCAGACCCACCCGGCGGTACGCGACGCGGCGGTCGTCGGGGTGCCGGACGAGGACTTCGGCGAGGTGCCGCTGGCGTACGTCGTCGTCGAGGAGGGCACCGGCACGGCCGAGTTGCAGGCGTACCTCGCCCAGCGCCTCGCCTCGTACAAACGGCCGCGGCGCATCGAGTTCATCGACCAGGTGCCGCGCAACCCGGCCGGGAAGATCATCAAGAAGCTGCTGCGTGCGTGACGCCGCGGCGCCAGGCGAGGTGGCGGACCGGGCGCCGGGCGCCCGAGTCACCCGGCCGGACCCGGACCCCGGCCGGGCAGCCGCCGAGCACGCGCTGCTTCTGCTGCGCCCCGCCCTGCACGCCGAGGGGCTCTCGCTCGGACTGGCCCGCGCCGGGGAACCGCGGGCATGCCCGGCCGGCCCGTGGGAGCGGGCGTCGGCCGCCGCCATGCCGCCGCCGCGCCGCCGTGACTTCCTCGCCGGACGCCTCGCGGCCCGCCGGGCGCTGACCGGGCCGGGGCACGCCGTGACGGAGATCCTCCGGGACGGCAGACGGCCCCGGTTTCCCGCCGGGTGGGCCGGCTCGATCAGTCACTCCGGCGGCCTCGCCGTCGCGCTCGCCGCGCCCGCCGCGCACGTCCATGCGGTGGGATGCGACCTCGAAGTGCGCGAACTGCCGCTGGGGAGCGCGCACATCGTGCTCGGCCCCGACGAGCGGACCTGGACGGACGGCACACCGGAGCCCGCGGCGGCGCGCCGGCTGCTCGCCGCGTTCTCGGCCAAGGAGGCCGCGTTCAAGGCGTTCGCGGCCCTGCTCCCCGCCGGGCGGGCACCGGCCACCCTGCTGGCGATCGAGGCACGGCCGGKCCCGGGCGGCTTCCGGGCCCGGCCGAGGGCGCTGCCCGGGTACGTCCTCGACGTCCGGGTGCGCCCGGCCGGCCCGGGGGTGTTCAGCTGGGCCGCCGCCCCCGTGGCGCGGCGGCCCGACCGACTCCCTACGCCTGGGCGTTGACCAGCACCGCCATGTTCCCGGCAGGATGCTGGTTGTCGTGGATCAGCTGGTGGGCCTTGCCGATCTCCTCGAAGCCGAGGGTCAGTGACAGACACGGGTCGAGCAGCCCCTGGTCGATGAGCGTGGTGACCTCGCGGGCCTCGCGGGCGTTGGAGACGTGGGAGCCCTGGAGCCGCTTCTGCCGCATCCACAGGAAACGCAGGTCCACATCGCCGTTGTAGCCGGTGGTGCCGCCGCAGATGACGACCATGCCCGCGTTGTCGCACAGGTACATGGAGGTCGGGATCGTGTCGGCGCCCGAGTGCTCCAGGACGATCCTGGGGGCCCGGCGCTCGCCGAGGACCTCCCAGAAGCGGCGGCCGAAGGCACGCGCGCCCTTGAGCCACTGGGCCATGGCGTCGTCGTCGGAGGCGTCGGGCAGCCGGCCCCAGTGGTCGAAGTCGCGGCGGTTGATATAGCCCTTGGCCCCCAGCTTCACGCAGTACTCGCCGCGTTCGTCGCTGGAGACGACCGCGATGGGGATGCCGCCGCGCTGCTTGACCAACTGGATCGCCATACAGCCCAGGCCCCCCGCTCCGCCCCAGATCAGCACCGCGTCGCCGGGGCGCACGGTGTGCGGCTCCCAGCCGAAGAGCTGGCGGTAGGCGGTGGCGGCGGTCGCCATGTAGCAGGCGGCCTCCGCCCAGGAGAGCCGCTTCGGCTTGGGGTGGCACTGGTACTCGTCGACCACCGCGAACTGCGCGAACGACCCGTAGTTCTCCTCGTACCCCCACACGCTCTGCGAGGCGGAGGTGGAGGGGTCGGCGCCGAGGCGGATGTCCTCGGCGCTCTCGTCCCACACATTGGCGAGCAGCACGATCTCGTCGCCGGGCTTCAGGCGTACGCCCTCGCCGACGGCCCAGACGACACCGGACGCGTCGGAGCCGCCGATGTGGAAGTCCTCGACGGCGCCGCGCTTCTGCCGGGCGGCTATGACGTCGACGGGGTCACCGAGCGAGGCCCAGACGTTGTTGTAGTTGACGCCCGCCGCCATCACCTTGATGAGGACCTGACCCGGTCCGACCGGGGGCACGTCCACGACCTCGGTACGGAAGGCGTCGATGGGCTGCCCGTAGCGTTCGGGCCGGATGAGAGAGGCGTACATGCGCTTGGGCGCCTCGCCCAGCGGCGGCGCGTCACCGAGTTCGTACAGGTCCTGGGTCACGAGATGGCTCCTGAGGGGGTAGCGGGGGACGGGTGGGCGT